>JAPWVK010000153.1 GCA_029241965.1 Candidatus Methanophagales archaeon | reverse complement strand
TCTGCTTGCGTATTTGGATACATTGATACTCACATACCCCGATAAGAAGAAGTACCTATTTAAAAATATCGGATAATCACTCGGCGTTTCCCACAAATTTAAATATGTAGGTTGTTTTATTCAGAATGTGCGGAATGTGGGGTTTATGATAGATAAAATAAAATCTATTTGTGAGTCACGTAGTATGGAGTGCAAAGTTTTTCTCGAAGCTAGAGAAGAGGGGTATTATGCTGCACATGTATATACGAAACAAGAATTTGAGATTCCAAGAGTTACGTGGGATACGGAAAAAATTGATATCTCAATTGAGATTCAAATAACAACACAACTACAGGAAGTGATTCGAAGATTGCTACATAAATACTATGAAGATAGGAGAAAAAGAGTTAGAGAAGAAGGTAGAGAGTGGCAATGGAATTATAAAAGCGATGAATTTGCCACAAATTATTTAGGGCATATACTTCATTATGTTGAAGGTATGATTATGGAGATTAGGGAAAAGCAAACGGAGGCGATAACATGAAAGAAGAATTTATAAAATATCTGGAATCTATAGGCATAGCCGAGGCTCTCCGCAAAAGAATTGAAACAACCTATGAATTTTGTAGAGAGATATGCCCTGACGAAATTATAGACATTTTTGTAGAGGAATACATAAAAGAAGATGGCTCAAGAGAATACGAAAATCTTGACTTTTTTTCAAAAAGATATGCAGTGGAGGCGAGACAGTTTATAGCAAAAGACGATTTCATTATAACTCCAATACAAAAACGAATATCTTACTATACACTACAAAAACGGGACTATAACTTCAAAACAGCAACAGAAAAATCAAGACTTTATTTGGAATTTGACTTAGATACTGGGCTAAAGGGCGAGTTAAAAGCATCAAAAGAAAATTGCGATTATCTTAGGGATATAATCCTCAAATATATCAAGTCAAATGTGAAGGAATGAGTCCTACGTCACCTAACACGGTATATGCGCTTCGCACCTCGGATGCTCTCCAAAAATGCTCTCCATCTATCGGTCAGGCAACTTCGCATACACCGATATCGCTAAACTAAAGGCCCAATGCCACTCTTAGAAAGAATAAAAATAATTAAAAAGCGTAAAGGAGTTTAAATTATGATGGAAAACAAAATGTTAGCAAAACGGATAATCCCATGTTTGGACTGTGATTTTGGCGTGCCTGAGGGGAGGGTGGTTAAAGGAATAGAGTTCAAGCAGATAAAATCTGTGGGTGTTCCCTGAGTGCTTGCGGCAGAACACAATGGGGGTTGACATCCGTGCAACAAAGGGTACGAAAGCTTTCCTGGATAAGAATGGTGTAGAATCTGATTTAGCGATAAAACTGCACGAAGGTCGTCCCAATATAACTGACGACATCCATAATGGCCGTGTCCAGATGGTAATCAATACGCCGGTAGGCAAGAAAGGTAAATATGCCGATAGCTATATCAGGAAAACCGCTATCCAGTACAAAATACCGTATATTACCACTACTGCTGCGGCGATGGCTACGGTTGCGGGAATAGAGACGGTGAAGTCAGGGGATGTTGATGTGAAGTCAATTCAGGAATATCAGGGATAGCGATCAGAACACATATTACTCAGCCATGCGTGTCTTACTTTACTGCTTTTCTCCATGTTTTCAGCACCTTTGTCATGCCTTCATTAAAAGGGTTGCTCAGTTTTCCTTTAAAAGTAATTTCGTTCTTCAGTATCTTCCGCTTCAATTCGTCCTCGCCTGAAGATTCCGCTAAGATAAATGCGTTACCGATTTCCCATGCGAAATGAGCATCGCTTCCCGCGGTAATCGTTAGATTATGCTTCAATGCAAATTCCACTGCTTTATTGTTGTATTTTTGAAGAACGCATCTCGAGTTAAATCCTTCTATACAGTCCACGAGTTTTGCATCTTCGTCTGTGGGCTGCAGTGCTGATTTTCTTACTACATCGAAAGGATGAGGTATTATGCTGATGCCTTTCTGTTCCTTGATCTCCGCGACAACACCGGGAACGTCCTTTGATTTGATTTCTTCTTCGAGGAAAAGCCCGATTATCTCACCTCTTTCTGTCTTGATTTCCGAACCGACAATCACCATAAAATCATCTTTTTCGTATTTCTTCGCTTCTAAGCCACCTTTTATCGTGTCATGATCGGTGATTGCAATTCCGTCTAAGCCTTTTTTTATACCTGTTTTTATAAGCTTCTCGGGATCAATAACGCCATCGAGCGAGTATTTCGAGTGTGTGTGCAAATCGTACTTCATTTCATCTTAGTTTTGAAACTGGCATATTAATATTGCATATCAACAGATGCTGCTCGCTCTTTTTTGCTTCGTTAAAGTCATAGCTGAGCCAACAAAGCTTTTATTTCCGGTGCCGAACAAACATCCGCGGGTTTATTACCTGTCAAATCACAAATAAGAGCGGTTAAGACCTTTGATTCCTGCTCTTTACCCATACCTGCACCAGAGCCAACGCGATAATACTTGCAGCCAAATACTAATGTCGGCACGCCACCAGTGCTGTATTTAGAAAATATTTCACTATCTTCATCAGAATTCATATTATCGTGGAAAGAGATATACCCCTCAAAGTTTGATGTTACGTTTACTATTACTGGATGTTCCCAATTGCAATGCCCGCAGGCATCGGAACCAAAGAAATAAATAATTGTTTTTTCATCCTCCATGCAAATTTCGTCAGCGCTTACGATGAAATTGCCGATTGTTGTATTCTGTTCCTGCTGTTGCAGCGCTCGTGAACGATTTTCTGCTTCCCTCTTCTGCAGATCCACCATCTCTTTAAAATCTTCTATGTCAACTACTTCAGGGAACCATAATCCACCGTCTTTTGTTATATATGATACTACCTCCTTGGACACGCCCTGTGAAGATACATTAACCGCTATTTTATACAGTTCTACTTCGGTTGTATTTATCAACTCAACATCAACACCCGGCGTAGCGACATAATCCGTGAGAAATTCAATCAAATTCTCTCCTGCCTCTCCCGCTTTCAACTCATTTGCCGCACCAATACTTTGAGTTTTTGATTGCGGGAAAACGATAGCCCCGATTGCCGCTCCGATAAGAATACCCACTATCAATCCTACAATTAGAACACCAATTGTCTTCATTCCTGTTCCTTCACTTTTATCTTCGCTCGGCATCTGGCAACCTTTAATAAATCAGATTTTATGTATATAAAAACCTATCGCAATTTTCAGGGTGCAACTAAAGATTCATCACAGCGTACACAGTGCGCGTATTGAGCTATTGAAGCGTTTACCGGAATGCGAAGAAATATGCACCCTCAAAAGTAGATTTAGCTTAAATTTCTGCCAGCTCTTCCCGAAGATACTCACCTTTTGGTGAAATATGTACCATTACTTCTATTACGTTCGGGACGTTCCGAATAATCTCGTTACGTATCCTTTCTGCGATTTCATGACCTTTTTCTATGGTAAAACTTGGATCGTTTTCCGCATATAACTCCATGTGCAAAGCGCCACCCATGGTGCGGATGCGAAGGCTGTGTGTGAACGTTACTTCGGGCTGCCATTTCTTCTATCAAAGCAACGATTTTCAGCGAAGGCGAGAAATCAATCAGCTCCTTTACGGACTGCACTCCTTCTTCCCAAGCTGCGTGAAGGATAAGTCCTGCAATAATCACTGTCGTGATGCTTTCAATGAGGACGATCTCGGGAAAGATATAACAGAGTCCCACACTGAAAAGCACGGCTATTGAACTGACAGAGCCACTTCGGTGATGCCAGGCGTTCGCAACCAGCACGGGGCTGCTTAATTCTATCCCACGCCGCAGCGTCACCCGGAAAAGGACTTCTTTTACTGCCACTGCGATTGCGGCAATCAATCCGACTTCAAACAGAAACTGGTATTTGTACTCGGCATGGATCGCATCCACAATTAAATCCACTCCGACAT
Source organism: Candidatus Methanophagales archaeon (assembly GCA_029241965.1). Taxonomy (GTDB): domain Archaea; phylum Halobacteriota; class Syntropharchaeia; order Alkanophagales; family Methanospirareceae; genus QENJ01. The sequence goes on along the minus strand of JAPWVK010000153.1, from coordinate 6,958 downwards.
ACGCTAACAGCAGAGAGAAAAACAATACCCCCAGCGTTTCTACACGGCGGTATCCATAATGCATGCGCACATCCGCCTCTTGTGCACCGAACTTTAAGGTTACCAGCGCGATGAAGTCAGATAGCAGGTCAGAGAATGTGTGGACACCATCGGCAACCAATGCCAGGTATCCTGTATAATAACCGACCATAATCTTAACAGTGGCAAGTCCTACGTTGATGACCGCACCGATTATGGTTATCCCGATTGCTTTTTTAGTCGGTACTGAGTTCGTAGTTGAGTCGGCATCAGTCTAAAACCAATTTTTTATACTTCAAAATCAAATGAAGATATTTATAGTTAACTATAACTACACCGAAGTATTGTGGTAAGATTCCGGTTGAAGAAGTCGTGCTTGCGGTTGGATGATTATCGGTATAGACCGGTAAGGAACAACTTTATAAACAACTTAATTTAGCATTTCACGTATAATTAGCGAAATACAAAGAACTCCACTTTGCTTAGGACAGACATCGTCGCTCCTTTTGGCTTTGTTCCTTATTGATCACGCCTTCCACGATTTTCATCCAATTGGGTTCTTCTCAGTCGCATTTGCATTTCTTCTACTTCATCTAATAGCCTATCGCGCCTTATAAGTTCCTCTTCATGTTCTATATCGGGGAAAAAAGCTACCATTTGTTCTATCGTTATGTCGTAATATTCTTGACTCAGTTCTCTTAATCGCTGAATGATGTGAATGTGATTCAATCTTCTTACCGTATCCGAGTACTCTTCGCTTTCTTGGTAGTCTTTTTGTTTATCAGGATTATACTTTAATGCCCACTGTGCATAATCCTCATGGTCGCGACATTCTAAGCAAAGTATATCAGGTGATAAAAAACTTATCGGATGGCATAGAAACCATCTTACGACGTAATTAGGGTCACTATGCAAGTTCCATTTGTGTTCTAATATCTCTTTTATTGAATCGTTATTTGCTATTTCTTTTATTGTGACGAACTCGTTAGGATGGTTTACTAAGATAGTCTTTACGGTTTCTAAGAATTCTTTAAGCTCTTCTCCCAATATCCTATTAATATGATTGTTAACACAGATTTCCTTTACTTTTTCTATGAATTCTGTGTCGTCAAAAACCTCTTTTCCCATCTCAATATCTTTCCCCAATATCCCTTCGGGCATTTTTATATGTTCCTCATATTTATGTTTCTATGCTGTTTGATCTGTATGATTGTATCGCTGCTGCTGTTTTTAATAAATACTGTCTATGAACCCTTCTGTGACATCATATAATCCCAACTCTCTAAGCATCTCAAGGATGTAGAATTGTGTGCCTATTGGATGAAATAGATCTGCCCATTTGTCAAATCGTTCATCATCAAATCCCTCAATATAAGAAAGGTCTCGGACGACAACTAAACCGCGAACACGTGGGTGGTTAAAGTCATACTTTTTCACTGCTTCATCCCTATTCAACTTTAATAGTAAATCGCATAGCTCAATATATGCCCTACACATTTGTGCTTGAAATGTTTGAATATGTGGCGAGTGTACATCTTTACATTCTACTAAATATTTTACCTCATCATTGTCTTTGATAACAAAATCAACAGTCCTTCTCCATCCAGAAGCAGCTTCAATGTTATACTGCGGTAGTATCTTAAAGGAATGTCCTTCTTCGCTTTCTAAGTTCCTCAAGATTTCTTCTACTTCTTTTTCAAGGGCATTCATTCTTTATCACGTGTTTTTAATTGTTTTGTGATTGCTTTAATTATTCGCCTCCACTTCTGGTTTGAATTTCAAATCCTATAACTTTCAAATCACTCTCTGAATAGCTACAAAGTACCATCAGATGTTTCGCATTTTTTTTAGCGGACGGAAGTCCATACCTTGTTTCTATCCACCATCCGTTTATCAATTTTTTGGGTGTACTAAAATATACTCCATTTTCGTGTCTCGGTGCCTCATCATTTTCACGTCTTGAATTAATCAAATAAGTCATTGCCGCAGGACGTCCTGCTGCTTTAATAGGTACACCTTTTGTCGTTAGAGGCCCCTTAGCTACCAGCCAATTAGCGGTATTTACCAGAATCTCATATTGGAATCTACATTTGATGAATTCCCCCTGTATAATAATTCCTTGTATAGGTGGTGGTGGTGGTGGTGGTGGTGGTGGTGGTGTTCTTCTTGAATAATCGGTTATATGTAATATAAGACTCTTTAAATTACCATTTTCTATCACAGTGTCTATTTTATCAACAGTGAGTTTAAATCCGTTTATTCCAGATACATTTATTTCTTTGTATGAAAGTTCATCGTCATCAATCCATTTCCATTCTCCACCAAAAATCTTCCGGTTTTTCTTTTGCACCTTCATACCTTCTTTGGTAAAAATCAATTTTAATTCCCTTTTTGCTTCCTCACCTTCCACCAAGTTGCTCATTTTTCTCTACCCTCTATCAACAACCTCTTAAAGAGGCTATCCCACGTTTCCCCATATTTCTTTTCTTTATTTAATTCCTCTGCGGTCTCTCTCTCTCGAAATGCTTACCTTTCCACTCTTTTTCCCCGGCATTTTTGCAATATCAATAGTAAATAGGGTATTGGGGGTATTTAATAGCTTTGGGTCACGTAAAGAATTTTTGGGATATACATGAAAATGATTTTACATGTAATAGTGGTGATATTGACTTTAACCTGTATCTGCTAACATTTTTAGCGAAGGTGGAACATGCTTGAATTAAATGAAGAAATTTTTCTGACTCGTGGCTGTCCTTCCTGGACTTCGATCTTGGTGGAGCGTTGAGGTCATATTCAAAATACCAAGCCAGTGTGTGATGATAACACTCCCTTTAGTCTTATCGTTCGTAATGAGGAATAACGCTAAATCTTATTGCAGCAGAATTTCGTGAAAACATCACATAAGCCGAAAACTTAGAGGATAAGTCATTCTTCACATTCCGCCAAGTAACTTTACCACCAAGATGCTCGGCAATGCTTTTAGCATATTTGGGATCAGTCAGTTGTAATGACATAATTCCGCCTATGTTATTGTAAACAACATCAGTAAAGTCCACAGGCTCTTGCGTTGCAAGAAGCATTCCTACGCCATACTTCCTCACTTCTTTGAGCAATTCCCCGGCTGATGCCTCTCTTTCGTATTTAAGACGATGTGCCTCGTCAATAATGACGTATAACCGTGGCTTTTCGGACCCTCCAATTTTATAAAGGTAATATCTCAGCTTCCGCATGAAAAACTCACAAACCACTGCTTTAAGCGTATCATTGGGTAAAGTTCCAAGATTCACAATTGTTTGACTTCTCATAATTTTTTCAAAAGGCATCACTGTTTTAGCAGAAAATATCCCATAGTCAAAAATTGGATCTAATCTGGCAAATATACCTTTAATTGAAGACCTTGTCCCGCTATCTCCTTCATCGGATATTTTATTCAAGTTATTTTGAATATCATCAAATGTTGGTAGGACATTGCTCCAGCTATCCTTATCTTCTTCTTTGATACCTTTATCTTCATAGCTCTGCTTGATAGCACTACGGATATACCCTACCTGCCTTTCACCAATACCATAAACCAAGTCAATGATGTCTGAAATCTCGTATTTCTGGTCTTTTGGGGTGTTATTGCCATCAAGTTCAAGTGGATTGATGGATATTGTGCTCAAATCTAATATTTGACCAAAGTCTGATTCTTTTGCCTTTGAAATGTAATCGTTCCTGAAGTCAAAAATGATATAGGGTAGCTTAAATTTTGCGAATTCTAAAAGAATAGCTTTTACTGTTTGTGTCTTTCCCGTTCCCGAACTTCCAACGATAACAAAGCTCCAGTTATTCTCGATTTCAGGCGCCCAAAAAATCTCTTTGCTGTTTTCATCCAGACCTAAAAGTATTTTCAAGTCGGAATGATGCAGTCGGATTGGTGGATTAGTACCCCCCCCCCGTTTCTCCATTTCCACCATTACTGGATGTTTCGTCTTCTTTTTCTGATTCTCCTTCGCCCCCAGTTTCGGCCGTTTTAGGATCCTGATCCGGTGCTACTTCGCTTTTGGTGTGTTCTAACAAGGAATCAACAACCGGCTCCCACAGATTCTTTTCAAGCCACTCTTCGTATCTATATTTGTCTTTAATCGAAAACGGAGCTTCAGGGCTTTGAAAACCTTTGTACTCACTCGTGATCCCCTCTTTTGCCATTTTATCCACGACTGTTTTGACTTTTTCCTCTTCAAGCTTATGCTTAGTGTCTATTAGTTTTTCCCACAAACAGTCTCGTGTATATTGAGATAAAACCTCGTATAATTCTGCTTTTTCATAATCTTTATCAGACAATGACAAGGCTTCTTTGCGGCAATGTTTCACCAAAAACGCGAAAACCTCTGGCGAGATAACATAATATTCTTTGCGTGGATTTCTGTCATTTGAAACATAGTAATGTGTCCTAATACACAAACCCAAATTTTCCAACGTTGCTAATATGGAAGTCCATACATCATGGATTCTGTCGTTCTTTCTCAAGCGACCTTTCAAATGAGAAGCAGATATGTCATTTGCGGAGACGGGATAGATAAATTTTTCATACTCATTTTCTAGATAATGCTCTTGGATAACAAAATTCAAAACCTTTTGTGGCTGCGCATTCAAAAAATCCACTATCATTTTCTCCTTTTCGGTAATTAAATTGGTTACCTCACTTTTACCGATTTTTGAGCCCTTTTCCGTGGTACGATATAAAATATGATGATACCATTGAAATCTTTTGATGTAGTTGTATTTCAACAACAAGCCAATGGGTTTATGACCAAAAATTTGGACATACGATTCTAATATACCATCGCCTCTGATATTCTGCCCGATATAAATCTCCCTGATAACGTCGCGGCATTGAGATATCGTGTCTTCGTCAAAACCTTCTTCCCTCATTTCTTTCTCGAATTCTGCCATCTCTGATTTAGCCATATTATCTCCCGTAGTAATCGTATTGTTTGGTGGTATTATATAAAACTATCGGACACTGCAGCATAATTGGTCACTGCAACTTCCGCCCTAAACAGTTGGATTTCTTAATGCAAACGTTTACAACGTTATTAACGGATATTAAATTTTTGACAAGTCCAAATTTAAACTAAAAGAAAAGCAAATAGCTTCTAATCAAATAAGAAGCTAAATTCTTATTGATTTTACCCAAAACAATTACGAGACCAGTTTTAAATAGCAAAATTATTCCCAAGTTTTGTTCCCTATTCTCTGCCCAACGTTCCCAAGTTTTCACCAACAAGCTTTTAGAAGAAGTATGACCAAAACTGCTTCGCTACTTCGCAGAAAAAGAAAAGCTTTCTCGTGAAAATCTGTGTAATCGTGTGGTTATGCTTTTCGGAATGATTATATAATGATTCGGTATCCCAAAAGCCCAAATATCCGCTCTCTGCCTCTCCCGACTAAGTCAGCCGCAGCATCTACCGGTACTTCCACCTCCCGCGTTCAAGTCGCATTTCTTGCAGAGCATAACATCTGCGATTGTGACCTCATCGGCTTTAACGGTAACAGGGTCCGAGTCAGTCCAGAATCCGGTGTTCGATGCCGTCAGGTTATAATATCCGGGTGGGATACCCTTAAACGCGAAGTTGCCGTTGCTATCGGCTGTTATGGACAGTATCTCGTCTCCCGGCAGAGTAGCCAGCGTAACGGTTGCGTATGCGATCCCCGTTTCATTAGCGGTGATGACAGTACCGGAAATGGAACCTACAATATTAGCAGGCACATAAGATTTATCATTAGTTATAAGCAGTTTATCCAGTTTAGCGCCATCTTCGCACTGTTTTATTCTCAGAGTGTGCTCCCCCGCCGATAAGCTAAATATCAACGGATCACTCTCGGGATAGGACCCCTCGCCACTACCCAGATGGTTTACTGCGTCCCAGTGCCAATTATCGGATAAGCTGATAGCCCAGATAGCTTCAAAACCTTCATCCATCTGGACAAAGAAGGAGTTATCATCTACTGAGGGTGCTATCGCTCTACCCCAGATAACGTAATCACCAGATGTGTTTATGCGGATTGTAGATACAGCCACGCCTTTTCCCGGATCCCCGCCTGTTCCTTCTGGTATCCACAGGTACTCGCCGCCGGAAGCTAATGGATCTTTTGCGATCTCAAAATCGGGGGTTACTATATCGGCATCTTCCGCCTCAAGCCAGGTGTACTCTGAATAGGAATAGCATAGTAAATAGACGGCCAGTATCCCTGCAGTAAGGCATATTACACACACAATTGCAAGATATAGTTTTGGCTTCGAGTCCATCTAATATTAGCATGCTACCACATGTATGTAGAAAAATCCTTCTGGTGCTACATCCGTTTCCCACGGGCGATGATAGACCATTTTAAGGGCTGTCCGACCTGCACCCACCACGTCAAACCGGATGGTTTGCACGCTACCAGCACCGATGAGTTCAGAGTCCTGTTTAAAATCTATCTCTCCTAATTGCCGCAGGACATGCCCATCAGGTGATTCTACAACGTCCCACGTGTAGCCTGTGGTTGGATTCGCTTCTAATGTGATAACCAAAGATTGCCCCTTCCTGAGTTCTATCTCGTTACCGTTGTCCACATCAGTGAGCTGCACCTCGCTGGGCACCGAATCAGGATTGTACATCATCACAACTGCAACTATGAGCACTATGGCAAGTAACACTCCGCCGATGATATACATCTTCTTTTCCATTTATGATGTACCTCAATGTTAACGGTTAGTTCCGAACATATATAAAACTTGCGTGGTTACCTACAATCTCCAAATATGATTTTAAGAGAATTTTGATTAACTCCTTTTTAAAGAATCCACTAAGACTTATTGCTCATATTTTCGATTTTTGGTATCTTTTTCGGGTTTTCACTCCACTTAACAGTTCATTTTCTCATTTTTCTCATTTTTTGTCGATAGCTACCG
>JAPWVK010000152.1 GCA_029241965.1 Candidatus Methanophagales archaeon | reverse complement strand
TTCTCGGACACGAAGATTGTCCGGTGTGCTGGCTTGAAATTGGACAAGAATCCCTATATTGACCAAGACTACTTTAACTTTCGGAACTGCTGCCCGATACTGAAAAGGTTATGAGATGCTTGAGCGGTATGAGGTGAAAGTCTCACGTACCGTTCTGAGATGAGGAGGGGCGGGCAACCGCCTCCTTCTTAATCGGCGGTTAGCAAACAAACACAAAAATAGTTTTAGCGGAATGTCATATTTTCGATTTACAAGTAATAATTTAATTGAAGTATAAAACAAACGTGTCCAGGCTTACTTTACTAAAAATGGAGTGATAAATAGCCCTATGGGCAAGTCCATATCTCTTCTCGACAATTATTAGATTCGTTGAGCTCAATTAACCACTTTTTATAGTCTGCACAAACCTTTATGGTATCGTCCGGTGGCGTGCAAGTCCAATTATAAGTGAACGCTCCTGTCGAAGTTACTCCGGGATCCAATGGTCCAACCCAGTCACTTACCAGGTATTGTTTGTATATTCTGTACCGCAACCAAGTATCCTTGTACAAGCCTGTGTAACTTGCGCCTGCGGATGCAGTGCCCTCATTCGTTATGTTATAGTATATAGTGTTGCCCGAGTACCAGATGTCCGTGATATTAAGGTCCGGTAGCAGGCAGTCCCACACTTCCTCTATGCAGTTATTATCTTCATCGAGTTCTGCTATTTTGTTATCATAGTCCGCGCATACCTTTATTATGTCTGTTGGTGGATTACTACAACTCCAGTCATAATACATGAATGACCCTGTTGATGTGCTGCTTACATCCAGCGATTCGACATAGTCACTCGCTTTGAACTTGCCGTCTATGTATAAGCCTGTGTAACTTGCACCTGCTGATGCAGTGCCCCCATTCGTTATGTTGTAGTATATAGTGTTGCCCGAGTACCAGATGTCCGTGATATTAAGGTCCGGTAGCAGGCAGTCCCACACTTCCTCTATGCAGTTATTGCCCTCGTCGCTTTCCGCTATATTATTCTTGTAGTCTGCGCAAACCCTGATGGTGTTGTAAGGTGGACTACAAACAAAAGAGAATGAGCCGTTAGAAGATTCCCCTGGCACCAATGCTTTAACACTGTCACTCGCTGTGTACTTACCGTCTATGAATAAGCCGGTGTAGCTCTTTTCTGAAGAAGCTTCTCCCTCATTCGTTATGTTATAGTATACTTTACCGTTTTCCTTCAAAATTGCCGTAATCTTAAGGTCTGGTCGTGGACACTCCAACTCTTTTTCCAGACAATTATTCTCATTACTCTCCGCTACCTCTTTATTATAGTCTGCGCAAACCTTAACAGTGTCTGCCGGTGGTCTACAAGTCCAATCATAAGTGGGAAATGATCCGTTATAAGATTCTCCAGGTGCTAATGCTTTAACGCTGTCACTCGCCTTATATCGCATCAAAAGCCTGTACCGCATGAAAACAGTTTTGTATAATGCGCTGTGGCTTGCATCTGCACGTGCTGTACCATAATTCTTTATGTTGTAGCATATCGTATTGTCATCATACCAGATGTCCGTAATGACGAGGTCTGGCTGCCCTTCTAATGACAATGTCGCATCCGCACTCCCACCCGCACCTTCGGCCCTTATGGTATAAACACCCCCCGGTATTCCATATGTGTCAATAACTAACTCAAATCCCCCTGTACTATTTGTCTCTACTTCATAGTTAACCGTAATACCCATGAAAACTTTACCATCCACTGCAGTTCCTGTAACTTCTATATTATAGAGTCCCGTAAGTGTGGGCATCCCCCTGGATACTTGCGCTGTTTTGTTTGCTACATCATAACCAAATATAAAGCCATAACTAGTAGTATTTATCGCCACGGACGGTGAACACACGAGTATACCCAAGATCTCCTCACATATCTGCCCATGTATCACCATATCATCGTTCACTTTTTTTACATTAAACGAAAAACTTGTCTTTTCTTCGGAGATATTTAATTTAACCAAGCTGTATTCATATTTCCCATTTTGAATGGGTATCTCAAAATCGGAGACGGTGCTATTTATTGTCACCGTTTCACTGGGATTAAATCCCGTTCCTACTACTGTTATGAAATCACCACTTGTCGCAGTATCTGGCGTTACAGTTAACGTCGCCGCGGCTGACGCGGTACTCACAAAAGCTACTAACAATATAGCTACTATTAGTATTCCATTCACACCAATTACTTTTCTACTACTCATTTTCAGCCATCCCAACTACTACTCCACTTGACATATCAGTAACATTACTCTTTCAGAGGCCTCCCTCGAGCCACTAGAACACCAATTTTTAGCGTACGTACAAAATGAAATGTACTATAAAGCTCCTACTACTGCAATGGCAACGATAGTCAAAAAGGCGAATAAAAGCGGAAGAATCGCAACGGACGTAGCATTCCCAAGAAGCACCGCCTTCTTATTCCCGCTCGCACTTAACAATTCCTTTGCTATAAGAAGCGCGATTAAGCTAATCACACCAATAGCACCAAACATCGCCGCATGACCTAATGTTACAACCGTTGTCGTAGTAGTTGTAGTTACTATACTCAACATTGACTTGTTTCTCCCTCCTTATACCTTATACTTTCGTCTGATGATAACATCTGTTATGAACATGTTTTATAAGGGCACATATAAACTTTTCGGTGTATATATAAACTTTTCGGGTTTCGTAATACCAGGAAGATAAAGAGTCACAATGAAAACGTATAGAAAAACGACTAAAAACCGTGTAATGGGGCTGTTAAAGAGAAAAGAAGCGCCCCTTTCAAAAAGAAGTCACGTAGGTGGATTGATAAAGTCACAAAGAGGTTATCCCAGTACTTTTGCGGAAAAAACACGCTATCGCCCATCGCTTTCCCCGGTACACAAGCGGGGAAGTGTCCTACTAAAAAGCAATCTAAATATTGTCTGTGCCATTTACCTGCTTCTTATTACCTGCGCAGAGTTGCTAACGGCTTACGAGCCAAAACTGGGCATTGTAATACATATAGTCCTCATGTTCGGACTGCTTCTGTATGCAGCTCTGGAATCCGATAGGAATAAATATTTCTCCCAATTTCTTATGGCGCTCATTATTGCGCCACTCATTCGAATATTGAGCTTATCAATGCCAATTGTTCACTTCAGCATTGTTTTTTGGTTCGTGCTTATATCTATACCAATCTTTATCGCGGTGTTCACCTGCATGTGGCTGCAAGGGATCCACCCTGAGGATGTCGGACTTACTATGCCTGCTCTAAAAGACGCACCAATTGAATTGGGGGTGATACTAATTGCCATACCGTTTGGGATAATGGAATATCAAATTTTAAAGCCCAGCCCGTTGGACGTATGGCCGGAAATACCGTTTTTTATCGTTGTCGCGCTAATTATGATTGTATATACCGGCTTTTTAGAGGAACTCGCATTCCGCGGCTTGATTCAGTTTACCACACTGAGAGTGATGAGTAAATGGTGGGGTATTCTTTTTGTGTCTATTATTTTCGGTGTGCTTCACTTGGGAAATCTTACCGTTCTGGATTGTCTGCTTGCTTTTTCCGTCGGCTTTCTATTCTCTGTTGTGCGTGAGAAAACAGGTTCGCTATACGGAATTACCATTTCTCACGGTGTTATCAACTTTATACTATTTATTGTAGCGCCGCTTTATTTTTGATCTCTGCCCGCCGGGGCGTATATACTTCCTTCGCTGCATATCACTAATCTGCGGATAGAAGATAATTGCAAGCGGGACGAGAAATAGCAATAAGATTGTTACTGTGCCGAGGGCAGGGTTAGAAGCGAGAAGGATGGAAAAAACAGAGGGGTCTTTCCTCCTTGGTTCAAACATACAGGGCACGGTCTCCACCATGAACTCCTCACATATATTCAAAATCTCATCATACGAGCCGTCGAGAGGTGCAAGAGCGGAGATGCGGACCATTGTAATCTTATTTGATACTGGTTTCTCTTTCACATAGTAATACAGTACTACCCTTCGCTCTGTTACCGCTCCATCAGGGGATTCCTTCACGACAACGAGTTTCTTCGCTGATATCGTTCTGTTCGCAGATATGCCTGTTTTAGTCAATGGTTTTGTATATAGCGGCTCTTCCACCCAGCTTACATCTTGTATCGGTATCTCCTCTTTGCCCTCTTCTACTATGGTATAGCCCAAAGCGGGATAACATACGATGGGTGGATGGAAACTTGAGCGGTTATTGGACTGCATGATGAGGAAGAATACGGGCTGGTAAAAATCAGGATGGGAATAAGCACGCATGAGTAGTACGTCAGCTCCCAGCCTTTCGGCAAGTCCCACCGTCTCGTAATCCGCCCCCCACCAGTTGCCAATCTCCTTCGGGAATGCTTTCATGTGCTCATTACTACCGAAATCTATCTTTGATCGCACTAAGGTCTCATCCGAAGACGCATGCGATAGCTCGGTACCGATGGTCGTGAAAGATTTGGCAAAGATCATAGACGGTGTAGAAAAGAGCAGAATAATCACGAAGGAAAGCAAAAGAATTCCAATAATTTTATGGTATTCCTCAAAGAATCTTCTCATTTTACGTCCTCGTTGTCACCGTACATCCCATAACAATACTGATAAGTATTAAAGCTATAAAAGCGATGAAGAAGAGCAAAGGGCTGAAGAAGGTATGGAAGAATCCAGTCGCCGTGTCCGCACCATAGTTCTCTGCAATCAGCAGTAGGGATACGATTCTGAGGATGTTAGCGAAGATGGCAATTGGGACCGATACAAGTAGAAGAGTAGCTTTTTTGTATAGCGGGCATTTTAGGATATAGATAAAAATTGTGACCAGAGCCAGTAAAGAGATTAGCGAATTCATGCCGCTGCAAGGTGCGCCGACGATGAACGAAGCGTTCTGAAGATGAATCTCCGCACCCAACCTCTCAACGGGAATCCCAATCAGCGCGATAATTGATGCGGCATAACTGGCAGAGAGAGATTGCATCTGGTATGCGACTTGGCTCAGCAATTCGACTGGCAGTGGAATAGCGAAGATGAGGAACGCTATCGGGAACAGAAGAGCACGCATCAATAGTTTACCATAGAGATACAGGATTAACCCGCTTGCCGTGAATAGGAACGAGATCGCAGTTAAAAACGGAAAGATTTTGATATAACCGACAGCGTACAGGAAAAGTCCGAAGGCGAAGAGGTAGATTCCATAAGATTCGGGTTCTATCTCGTATCCGTTATTATATTTCACGAGGTTTCTCCATGCGATAACGCCCGATATAATCACTATCAAGAATCCATGAGAGTAGTAAGGGTCGGTAAGCCAGAGATTCACAAGCCAGACGAGAGTAGGTATGTATAACAGGGATAATAGTACTGGAATCGCAATTTTTTTCATGTGCACCTCCTCGTCTCGTTTATTCATTTACCTTTCCTTATCAAATAAGCACATGCAAGCAGGGACTCCCCTAAACAATAGCTGGCAGTTCGGAAATTGAAGTTTTCAGAATTGATTCACAATGTCCACAGGTGTACTCCCCTTCCGATGGATGAACGGTATTCCGCGCATCATTCTCATCGGTCGTCCCGTTACAGCAACGCAGGCAATAATTCGGACAGAGTGCAAAAGGCATTTCAGCACCAAAACAGGTGGCATCCTTATTTTGGGTGTATCGTATCCTATTTACATTTATACAACTCTTACAGGTCACACTTGTGGCGAATGTATTTGTGCTCTCATGGTCATCGAAGCAGATGTTCGGCACCGCGTAAACAGCTACTATCTCATTACTAAATTCCTTATCACAACTTAAAGTACATTTGTCTTTTGCCGTGTGTACTAATCTATCCTCGGTCGTCATTTTTTTTATTAATACGTAATTGGCACTTTAGACATAAAATCTTCGGATAGAATAACTTACCATTCTTACATTCAAAAAGGATTAAATACATATTAGCGAATATTGTTTACAAGGCAAGATTAGTATGAATAACCGAATCTATATACTGTATCACGGCTCGTTTGGCGAACTGGTAATGGGGCATCTGGTTACGGGCGGCTTTGCAGACCGGATTGTGGGCTTATACGACCTGAAAGTCGCGTCCGTATCGCTTGACGACCCGGAGAAAGACCTGCCGGAAGACATACCGCTATGCGAGTGTGACCTTCTATTAGTACTTGGGATACTGCCCAAGGCTGGTGATCTCGTACCTTTTATAGTGGAAAGAACAGGCGCGAAGGCTGTTCTCTGGCCCATTGAAGACCCGAACCTGATACCCGAGGGTAAATATTCAATAGAAAACGAACTCAAAGAGAAGGGCATACACGTGGAATTCCCCGAGCCTCTTTGTTTGCTGGACAGAAGCGATAATGAAGTGATAAATGCTTTTGTCGAAGCGTTCGGTAAGCCCAAATTTGAACTGCGGGTCAATGTGAAGAATAAGGTAATAGAAGCCGTAAAGGTTATCCGCGATACACCTTGCGGCTCTGCATCAAAGATCGCAGCGAAGCTTACGGGGATGTCTTATGAAGACATGAATTCATTCTTAGACCAGGTAAAGCAGATGCACGATAACGAGTGCGTTGCTTACATGGGTCCTGATAGACCGATAATGCAGCAAGCGGGTGAATTGCTCGCTGAGGCAATAAAGGCGGCTTTTGATAGACAATAAGACAGATAGTTAACTCTTTCTTCTCATACCAACGCAAATATATAACGCAAGCAGCCCAAGCGAAAACAGGATTATCGTGGACAGTTCGGGAACCGGTGCGCATTGAGCAGGCCCATCACGATACCCTGTGAAGTTCACGATACCTTTCTCTGGTTTATCATAATGATCGTAGATGCTTGCGTTTATCTTCGTTTCGTTGTCCGTGCCCCACCAGTTATTTGTTGTATTGACATAATCACTCTGGTTATTGTAGAAGTTCCACTCGTAGCAACCGCTCAAGTTCTCGTTGCCGTTCATTACGATGCTGTTATTCTTGATTGTGTTATTCCTGCTTCCAGCCGTTAAGTTGAATCCACCCTTGCTGTTATAAGCTACCCGGTTACATGAGATGTTGTTATTAGACGCATTGTAGAGGTAGATACCATTGCCGTTGTGCCGTGCGGTGTTTTTTGTTACGTTATTGTGCTCACAACCCGCACCTAAATATATCCCGTGCCAATTGTTAGTTACATTATTAGCAGAGATGTTGCAATAGTCTATACTACATAGATAAATACCTGCATTAGAAGTGCTGTTCGCATCTTTTACCGTGAATCCACGGATGTTTACGTAATCTGCACTCACATTGAAGACGTGGTCACCTGAGTCCGCAGCTTTAACAATGCAATTCGCTGTGCCGTTCTCTGATTCTATCGTCAATCTCTTGTTCACATTCACGTTCTCGGTGTAAGTGTCGTCTCTTACGATTATCGCTGCTCCCGCAGTTGCATTATCCACTGCCCCTTGTATCTTTGCATAATTATCCGGCACGTAAATTACCCCTGTGGTAATAATCAAAGAGTACGCCTGTGGTCCTTCAGGAATATTAGCCCCATTTACATTTATGGTATAGGTATCGCTTGTTGGAGCGTCTATTAGAACCTGCTCTACGTTGTTTATACTGTCTGTACCAGTGGTCGCGGGGCTGCCAGGATTAGCATGGTCTAACAACCAGGGGTAATATGTGCCGCCGCTTTTTGTTATGTTAAGGTCTAAATTATTAACCAATACTGTTGCTGCCGCTACCGTACCTTTCTCATCAGTCCAGACGAGAGTTGCCTTCAGCTCAATTCCTGCCGGAACATACACATCGTATGTATCCCCCTCGCTATTATTTAGCACATTTTCAAATATGGTCTGAACTGGATTGTGGTCTGATCGGATTACGTCCACAGCCGCAGTAGCATTAACCAAACCCCAACCATAGGTATAATTTGGACCCGGACTTCCAAGGTCATCCGCAGTGTGTATCAGCAATGCTTTAACCGTAGCTGGTGTTAGATTAGCACCCGAATGTGTGTTGCGGTAGTCCTGGTACATCAAGGCAACACATCCAGACACTGCTGGCGCAGACATGGATGTTCCTCTCATCACAGTATAAGATTGTACAGGGATAGTTGAGTTTATACCGCCATCTCCCCCTATTTCATCTCCGGGCGCACACACATCTGGCTTTATCCTACCGTCATCAGTAGGACCCCTACTGCTAAAAACAGTGTGACCATTAGTGTTTGAATATGTTGCTCCAACGGTAATTGTATTCTTTGCGGTGCCACCGGGACCAATTGTTTGATTCCAGGGATACGGCGGGCAATCTTCATCATCCTCTTCATTTCCAGCACTGAACACGATGGTTATTGTATTGTTATCGAGCTTACCATCTACGATCCAATCGTAGTTTTGGCTCACGCCGTCATAATATCCATGTAAGTAGCAATTTGAGTCATTTACCACCCAGCCCCAAGAATTTGTTGAAATCACCGCAGTGTGATTCACAATGGCATCATAGGTCTCGGAATCCAGTTCTGTCATACTATCGGGCCATTCATACGTGACGAGGTTAGCCTCTGGTGCCATTCCTCTTAGAAGTCCTGCACTATTAGTGCCGTTTCCTATTGCAGTACCTGCGACATGGGTGGAATGATCCGCTACAGCACTTCCTGTATCTCCCACAGTAACTCTTCCTGCAAGGTCGTTGTGCGTCCAGTCAGCCCATCCGCCATCCCATTCTGCTATTACCACGTCAGAACCGTTCAGGTTGTATGGTACTGCCTGTACGATGTCAACTTTGAGTGCCTCTCTCGAACCGTCATTGTTGATTGTTCTTGGCGGAGGCACTGATTCTATCCATTCAACGGCGTCTTCGCTTGCAAGGCTTGAGATAGTATAGGAATCTTCAGGAACCGAGACAGTCCACACGTTACCTCCCCACGGGCTTGGCTCTGCGACTACACTTCCGTACTTCTCTATTACCTGTTTCGCGTCGTCAGCCAAAACGTCACCAAAGAACGTGACCAACAAGTTCACAGTTCCGTCGGGATTGACCGCCCAAGAGCCGACACCATAATCTCTTATGTGTGGTGAAATCTTATCACAGGGCAATATGTTACCAATCCACCTCACGTTAGGCTGCGCAATTATATCAGATGCCGAGTCGCATGGAATATCGGCAAACCATGCGTTATTAGGAACATAAGTCAGTAAATCAACATCATGGGTTTCATTAAGCGCGGTTTTTTCGCTTGCATTTGGTATCTGATAAAACTGCATTAGTACATGTGTCTTCTCAGCACCAACACCACCCAGTACCTCCAATTTCGACTTGACGACATGGTCTAACCCTGCGTCAGGCACAAACTGTCGCGATTTTAGCAATATTCCTGTTGAGGTATCTTCTGCATTCACGGACGTATCTGCTGCCGCTAGCACTGCTAACATTGCGAGTACTACCAGTATTCCAACTGATACTACTATTCTGTTTCTCGTGTTACCCATTTTTTGATGTTATTTGCCGTGGTCAATAAATGCGTGTCTACCTCTCACTCAGTATTCGCAACGTTGTTGATTGTTCTTGGTGGAGGCACGGTCTCTATCCATTCTACCGGATCTTCGCTTGCAAGACTTGAAATAGTATCTTCAGGTATCGCGACTGTCCACACATTGCCGCCCCACGGGCTTGGTTCTGTGACAACACTTCCATACTTTTCTATCACCTGTTTCGCGTCGTCAGTCGAAACGTCTTCAAAGAATGTAACCAACAAGTTTACAGTTCCGTTGGGGTTGACAGCCCAAGAACCGACACCATAATCTTTTATGTGTGGAGAAATCTTGTCGTCGGGTAATATTTTTCCGATCCACTTCACATTTGGCTGTTTGATTATATCAAATGTGGAATCACGTGGAATATCAGCAAACCATGCGTTATTTGGTATATATGTCTGCAATGCCACATTAAAATTTTCATTGAGTACTGCTCTTTCGATTGTATTGGGTATGCGGTGGAATTGTATTAGGACATGCGTTCTCTCACCCTCCACTTCTGCCATCGCCGGTAATTTAGACACAAAGTCAAGGTCTATTCCTGGCTCAGGCACAAACCGCCTCGATTTCAAAAGTATTTCTGCTGGTGTGCTTGTTCCTACGCCTGCATGTATCCTCAGGATAGCACTTCTGTCAACAGGAGCTGCCATATAGCTCTTATTGGTTGCAATCGTACGTACATTCCCATATTTGGCTGTAGTCGGTATTGCATTGTCATTAGCAGGCCTATAATAGTTAAAACAATTGTTGAGATTCTCGCTCGATTTGACAGTGAATACTTCGCTCGTGTCCGAGTTTGTTATCAGTCTATCTGAATTGAGAACAGGTGCATCAGTGCTGAAGGCAACCGAATCGGAAATAACACGAGGTGTTGGATACGCATGTGCAGATACCGTTATGCACGCTACTATTGCCAATACACCTACAAGAATAAACAGCTCTTTTTTTATTTTATTTGCCACCATTCTCCCCCCTTTGCCCCTTTACACCTTTAGCGGTTATTAGCACATTAATAATATAATGGGCTATATATATAGTCCCATTTCTTATTTTATTTATCATCATCTTCCCCCTTTTGCCCCTTTTACATCTTTAGCGCATATTAACACTAATAATATAATGGCAGTGTGATATAAATAGTTAACCGGCATATGCAAACGACATATGCAGGTGGTGTGGATAGTGGACGGGCATTGTGATGTTGGTTTATAAATTTTGTGTTCGTATGGCTAAAGCGAAAAAAACCACGAGATTCCACAAGATTAACACAACACTTTTTCTTTTTCAGAAAAAGAAAACCGGTGCTAAAAGAAAAACGTAAATAAGTTCTTGTCGAGTAGAACTCATAGTCCACCTCCTGATGGAATATTGGCTCCGAGGTTACTATGAGCCCCCTTCACAGAATCGGACTTGAGGTTTTCCCTCATCCGGCTCTTCAGGAGTACCTCCTCTACTTTTGTTTGGATAGGGCATAGAAATGATATATCTTCTGTTTTGGCAATGGATTAAAAGAGAGAAAACGATTGAATTGATCCCAATTATAGCTCTTCCTCTGGCTTCGCCTATTTATCCACTTAAGGGCTAATTTCTCCGTATGATAGTAGAAACTC
>JAPWVK010000151.1 GCA_029241965.1 Candidatus Methanophagales archaeon | reverse complement strand
TCTGCAATACTCACATCTGCCCTTGTTAGTATTACTTTATCCTTTTCCATTAGTTGTTACATTGTAACAGGCGCTATATAAGCTTTTTGATATCAAATCTGACAAAAATATACCTCTGGAAACTACCTTGGTTTTTGGAGTTTCATGATTATTTTCTATCCTTCTTTCCTTCTTCCAAATCTCGAAGTCTATCCAAGATAACATCTTTATCCGAAGTAGCTTTATCGAGTCCCATGCGATATATTTTCGCTGCTTTATCATAATCCCGCGGAAGCTTCCCACCACGGAATAAACAATACATATCGCCCCAGCCTATATATCCCCACGCAGATTCCGGAAACTCTTCTATTAGTCTTTTGAATGCAACATCGCCTTTTTCCTTCTCACCGAGGTAGAAATAAGATTCCGCCTCTGCTCGTTTCATATTCTCTATGATTGAGCTGTCCGTGTCCGGAAACATGCGATAGAAATCGCGGCAATATTCAATCCTCTTCCTGAAAAAATCCGAATCTCCCACTCCAGCACTTCCCAATTCCATTTCTAAACTCTGACACCAGTTAAAAAGATATTCCATACCGCTAAACACCCTTTCCGCGTCATTAATGGAGTGCTTATCAGAAGTAAATCGCTTCTTCAAATGTTTCCATATCTCCAACCAGAGAGTGCAACACTCTTTTACTTTCCTTTCTTCTTTAAGGTCATATCCTCTCTGCATCATCTCGTCCAATTGCTCAGAATTAACCACATCAGGAGCCAATCTTCGCCACAAGACTATCGCAGCCATCCAGATGAAGTCTTCATCAAAACCAACAGCATTAATCGGATAATTTCCCATCCAGTGTTCAGCGAGTTCGCAAGCCGAATAGAACCTCTTCACGTCTTACAAAAACTGGCTACGCTTGAAATCCACACCAAATCCTCTCAATTTTCGTATTATCTTATTCGTCTGAAGAGTCTCAACCACCTCTATACTCCAGTGATACATCCTCGGTCTTTGTTGCCTGGAACGCATCTTACATTAAAATATCTGCATTTATCATATTTAAAGCCAAGAGAAACATTACATAAATCTAAGCTGAAATGAAAGAGCGATTCACGTTAAAAGAGACTTTCGCATGGATAAAGGCAGACGAAAAGAGATACATAGAACTCGCAAAAGAGGAGCTAAAAGAACGTAGAAAGGATTTGGAACGTTTTGTACGCTGGCATCCCTATTTTGCCGTTACGCTTGAAGAGTATCAGATAGAAAAAAAGAACGAGCTACCGGAGATAGTGCTAAGAATGATAGAATCAGCGAGGAAGTTTTGCATAGGCCCGATGTCAGCAGTTGCAGGTACTTTAGCCGAATTCGCAGTGGCTGCGATGCGAGATGCAGGAGCTACTTATGCAATGGTGGATAACGGCGGCGACGTTGCTTTGGTAACAGATAGAGAAGTGCTTGTTGGCGTATATGCAGGAGAAAGCCCATTCTCTAATAAGATTGCACTTAAGATACCGCCCACTTCGTCTTTATTAGGCATATGCACATCCTCCGGGACCGTGGGGCATTCTATAAGCTTTGGTAATGCAGATGCGGCAACGGTGGTAAGCAATAGCGCATCTTTGTCCGATGCCGCCGCTACAGCGCTTTGCAATTCCGTGACTGATGTGCAATCGGTTAAAAACGCTTTTCACGCGATTGAGCATGTGGACGGTATCAAAGGTGCACTTGTGATATACAAGGACATGCTCGCCACATGGGGTGAGATACCCGAAATCACCAAAATAGAATAAATGCAATTGTTTAGCTAACCACAAGATTACACGGATTTCCACGAGAAAATAATATTATGGGTCCGGCTTAAGCTCTCTATTGGCTTTTTTAGCTCATGTTAACCAAAAAATCTTGTGTTAATCTGGTGAAATCTCGTGGTTTTTTACATTAGCTATACAAATACGAATAGATAAATAGATGTAAAAAGTTTATTATAAAAATTGCCTTGAATTAATTAGGAGGACAGGTACAAAATGGACACCGATTCTATCACTGCCAACTGGGAAAAGAAGGATTTAGATAATGTCGCCTCAGCCGAAGGGCTCAGTCGGGACAAACTGAAACGACTCATCGAAACAGGTCGAGTTGCAATCCCGCGAAACGCGAAGAGAGCAGCCCATGTGGACGGTAGAGTGCTAAAAGCAATAGGCGAAGGCATGAGCACGAAAGTGAACGTGAACGTAGGCACATCAATGGATTACGTAAACATAGAAGAAGAGGTAGAAAAGGTAAAGATAGCGGTAAAATACGGTGCAGATGCCGTAATGGACCTCTCAACCGGTGGCGATATTGATGAAGTCCGAAGGCGGATTTTAAAAGAAGTAGCGGTGCCTGTAGGGACAGTGCCGATATACCAGGCGGCCTTAGGGCGGTCAGGAGAAAGAGCAGTCGTGGACATGAGTTCGGATGATATGTTTAACGCGGTGCGTGCACATGCAAAAGACGGTATAGATTTTGTCACTATCCACGCAGGCGTGAATCTGAATACGCTGGAACGATTGAAACGAAGTAACCGTATTTTAGACGTTGTCAGTCGCGGTGGCGCTTTTCATGTCGCATGGATGATTCACAACGAGCGTGAGAATCCGTTTTACGCGGAATATGAGTATCTATTAGAGATAGCGAAAGAATATGACTTAACGCTCAGTTTAGGTGATGGTATGCGACCCGGCGCTATTTTAGATGCTTCGGACCGTGCGAAATACATGGAAAATATCGTGCTTGGCGAGCTCGTGGCTGTAGCCCGCGAAGAAGGTGTACAGACAATCGTGGAAGGGCCCGGGCATGTACCTCTGGACGAGATAGAAGCGTCAGTGAAGACGATAAAGCATATAACAGATTTCGCGCCGTTGTATCTGTTAGGTCCTCTTGTCACGGACATCGCACCGGGCTACGACCATTTCGTGAGTTCCATAGGCGGAGCGGTTGCGGGTATGTACGGTGCCGATTTTTTGTGTATGGTTTCGCCGTCAGAGCATTTAGCGCTGCCTTCTGTGAACGACATAAAAGAAGGTACGATAGTAACGAAAATAGCAGCGCACGTTGCGGACCTCGTGAAAGCAGGGCAACGAGAGAAGGCGAGACGTTTAGACGCTGAAATGGCTCAGGCACGGAAAAAGCTGGATTGGGAGAAGCAATTGGAGCTTGCGATAAACCCGGAAGAAGCACGGAGGATAAAAGATAGCAGACCGTCTGTGACTGATGCTTGTTCTATCTGTGGCGATTTGTGTGCGATAAAGCTGGTGAAAGAGTTTTTGGAAAAGTGAAGGTTAGATTGGTTCTTGTGGTAGTGTAATCAGAGGGTTTAAGGTAGTTGTTGATGCAGGCTATGTCTGGATGTGTATATTTCAATCGCTTTTGGGTGGTGTTGTGGTACCTATTTCTTGCAGTTGCCGGTGTTATGAATATAGGGCTCTGGCCCCTGAAGGCTGCCGGGTCAGGAATCACGCAGCAGGCAAAGAGGGTTTCGTTATTGCCAGAAAGGCGGACCTCAAAGCGGGTTTCAAGACAGCATCCAAAAGGGCCAGGATTGCCGCGATGAATAAGGCGGTCAATCTCAAGGCTATCAGGAATGAGCGAATGCTATTGCTGGTAAGAAGATCGACAAGCTTGCTGTTGATATTTATGAGGATATTGTGAAAACAACGAATCAGCTGCCTGGCGATGTTGCTGCAGGGACTGGTGCAAGAGGCGCTTACGTGAGTCATTTTCAGGATGCATGGGCTGATGTGTATAATGCCAAGGGCAGTGGTACGAAAGAGATTATGACGGGACTGGGGACGAGGGCTGAAACGCTTGTCCGGGGGGTGCCTTTCGGCAAGACGTGGAAACTTGATAAGCGGAAGAAAATTATGGTTGCTGCTCTTGTGGCTTCGCATATTGCGATGAAAACTGAGGCAGATCTTGAGAAGTATGCCACCTGCGGGTCAGGCACGATGTGCCTGCATTTTCCAAGCTTTTTCGGGGATGATAATAATAAGGCATATGAGTTGAGTGACGCGATTATGTCAGACTACAAAGGGCTTGTTATGGCCAAGTACCCGGGTGACAAGACGGACAGGCCCACATCATGTCGCCGTGCAAGACTGATCTGCTTGTTGAGGCACATGAGGATGACGGGTTCTGCAAGTGCGAAGAGCTTTATATGGCTGATAAGGTGTATTACAAACTGCAGAAGGCGAAGTGTGTGCTGGACGGAACGATGTGGACATGTCCTATAAATGCTGACGGCACGTGCCCGAGTACATACACATTCGAGGGTAAGGAATATAAAATTAAGAAAATGGATGACTTTCGTGATATGGGTATAGAGTTTATCTGTGATGCTGATGAAGATCAGGATGAGTGCATCTCTAAGTTTATGCATGAAGATCCATGTGTAGATGATAAATACAATGACGGCTGCCTGAAAGATGAGTTCAGGAACTGCTATGATGTTCATGGCAGTAAAGGTGCCTATTATTGCGATAATCCATTTGGAGGAAATTGCGATGTTAATGGACATTGCATTGGCGTTGGCAGTCTAATGGTGACTCATCCTCTTGTGCCGCTTTCTGTGCATCAGGATACTTTTGCCATCCCGATTAACCTGAAAGAGCATGTTACTGTAGACAACAGCGATGAGCCGGTTACTGTTTGTACGAATAGCTGGGCTAGTGAGTTTTTGGGTAAGCCATGAGACTACGCTAAACCTTGCGTTTCTGTCGCATACGATGTGGTAAGCATGCGGGGGTATTCGAAGGACGGGTTCGGGGTGAATTACTGCGCGGAGAACAAGGCGGATTTCAAAGATAGACTGGAAAAAGCATGCTTCTGGGGCGGTATTGTTGGGGCCGTTGCTGTGTCTGCGTTTTCAGGCGGCGTTACAGGGACAGTGATTGTGCCTGTTGCCATCGGGTCAGGGTCTGTTGCATGCGAGAAGATACTGAACATGAAAAGCAGATGGCCTCATGACCAGCATTAGGTGTTTTCTTTTATGAATCTGAATACTGCGAATTTGTCACGAGTATCTTGGCTTATCGGATGGGGACTATGTACACTTGCGCTACCCTTAGGTGTTTCTGACAGATTATATAGGTATGCGTATAAGCCACCACCCAGATCTATGCACTCTTCTTTATCAATTCCATCTGGGTGGTTTTCACCCAATGCCATTATACCAAACTCTCCTCCATAAATATCGAACACATCCTTGTCAGCGATTATCACGCCGTAAATGTTGCCGTCGCTGCCGAGAACTAATCCGGGAGCAAACTCGTCTTTGTTATCGCTCACTTTGATTATGTTGTCAACGAGGTTTTTGTCGTAGTAGTCGTTTTCAGGGTAGCCTTTTACTCTCCAGACGCCGTCCTCAACTACCAGCTCCTGTCTGAGGTTGTGGATTTGGTATTTGTTTTCGCCGATTTCTTCGATGTGGATGTCTAATTGTGCCGCGTCTGTTATGATGTTGCCTGCGTCGTCTGTGGCAATATCGTCCTG
This sequence comes from Candidatus Methanophagales archaeon, assembly GCA_029241965.1. Classification (GTDB taxonomy): domain Archaea; phylum Halobacteriota; class Syntropharchaeia; order Alkanophagales; family Methanospirareceae; genus QENJ01. The sequence goes on along the minus strand of JAPWVK010000151.1, from coordinate 5,763 downwards.
CATGGCGATGGCGGTCTCACGGTCAACGGGGTTGCCGTCGGGGTCATATATCTTTATGGTGTCAGGGATAACCTGGCCTGTTTCAGGGTCCAGTTCGTATTCTGCTGCGTATTGTGCTAGTGGCTTAATTACCGGGCCGCCTGCTTCCTGCAATGCTATGTCGTAGAACTCGCGTATTTGCTCTTGAGGATCGCCTTCTCCACCCATTTCTTCGTATATATAGATATTTGCCTTGTCCTGAACTTCCTCGGGCTTCTCAGCACAACCCGAAATTGTCACGATCATTAGAACCACTAATACCGCTACGGCATACATCTTCCGCTTCTTCTTGTACGAAGTATTCCGCCTATTCATTGTCTTATCTCCCCTGCTTTTGATAGCCACATACTCAGCACTTAAGTAGGAACCCCGTATTTAAGCAGGTATCCGCGACTCAAGCACCAATATACTTTACGTTAGTCACGAGTTTATAAAAGCATTCCGATTTTTTGTTGAACATACTCAATAGAGAAAATAGAAAACCCGAAAACATTGAGATATGTAATTTATATCATTCCATACAAATATTATTGATTAGTATGGACAGCGATTGGATAGACGAGCAAAAAGCGAAGCACAAAAACGAGCGTGAAAAGCTCGACAAGAAGAGGGCCAGGCTTGAAAAGGATCTGGAAGCGCTTGTGACTGAGGAAAAGCAGTTGAAGGCTGCTATAGAACGTGAACAAGACCCAGAGGAGGATGACAAATTCCACAGATTGCAAGAACGAGCAGTAGTGCGGCTAAGAAATAAACAGGCAGAGCTGAAAACGCAGTTGGACGAGCGTAAAAAGGAACAGCGTGAGTTGATGCAGAAGGAAATGAAGTTTAAGGCTTTGGTAGATCATGAGAAATACCCAGAATGGCTTGAACTGAAGAAAAAACGAGATAATGCGATTAAAGAAGCGGAAAGACTGGAAGCAGAAATGAAAAGGCTCATTTAAATATTGTGATCACGAAGGCTACAACTTCGATCTATCATAAAACGTTAGGCACTGTTCCAATCCAAAATAGTTAATGCGAACTAAAACTGGTTAAATGCAGCATATCGCGAAACGAGAAACCGTTTCTATCAAACTTTAAGAAAGTTTAATCAAAACGCTTCGCGGAAAGAAAAGCTTTACCAACAACTTTTTTTACCTTCGGTAAAAACCTTGACTAAAAATATTTCCATAGTTTTCTTTTAGCACAAACCTTTTCTTATGAAGAAAAGCTTTACCAAAAGAATTTTGTTTTCTTAGCACAGGTTCTTTTTCTAAACGAAAGTGTTTTGTGAAAAAGAAAAAGTGTTGTTAAATCTCGTGGTTTTTACCCTTGCTATACAAATACGACCATCTTATTAACCCTCTCTTCGAACCACACAAAAAAGCAACACAGTATCACACACCAATAACCCAAAACGGTGTTCTACATGCAGAACACGGTTTTGGAATCGCCTGTAACTATCTCATCCCGCTTCTTGCGATCCTTCTATACTTTCCCCTCACCTGCCAACATCTCCCGCACCCTATCTCTCTTCAAAATCGCCTCTTCAACCGCATGATCCACTTTCCGTTTCATCGCCTCAAAATCCGCTTTCGTGCTTTCTCCCACCGCCTTCTTAACCGGCGTATACGCAGACTCCCGGAACTTAGGCACAAACTCTTTTCTTTCGCCGTCTATCATAATTTCCGCACCTTTACCCTTTTCAACCTTCCCTACCACTTCTATGTCCACATTCACAGCCCTTACTATCGCTTTCACCTCTTCCACCGCTTCCTCCGGACAAATAACCAGCAACGCATCCAGTGATACACCCAAATAGTCTATTCCCTGCCGCTCCAGCAAATTAAGCACCTTAGCATTCACCAAACTTCTTATCTTATCCGAAAAAAACACGAGCTTCACGCCAGCCACTTTTGCTATCTCGTTTGCGTCACCACGCACGCCACCGTTCGTGACATCGGTCATAACATGCACCTTTCTCACCATATCCGCATTGATAAGCGCATTACAAGCACGCAGAAAATTTATGTTCATCGTTTCTTTCACAATCTCGTATTCGCCATAATACAATGCGGCAGTGGTGATCGTGCCGCCGCCTGCTCCTTCGCTCATCAAAATCATGTCGCCTGCTTTTGCGCCTACTCTTGATACAATATCTTCCGCCACGCCAACCGCACCCACGCAGCCCGTCATCCGCTCGCCTATTACCACGTCGCCGCCTATTCGCAAGGTCGAACCCGTCACAAGTGGCACACCCGTAGCGTCCGACACCGCTGAGATACCTGCAATGTGGTCAAATATCTTGCCCACGTCGCCGTCATCCGCTACATGAATGTCTGATAACAACGCAACCGGCACTGCTCCTAGGACATACACGTCTCGGAGTGCGGCACGTGCCACGTGAAAGCCGGCAAGAAACGGGAAATCGCTCAGTCGCGAGTGCATCCCGTCCACGGTTACAACTACGAATTTGACATTATCCTTTTTAGCTCCGGTAGCCGGTAAACGTACCACGCCTGAATCACTCAGGCTTGATGAGTCAACTACAGCACCTGTGTCACCTATCAGCTCGCCTATCTTCTCATGCACATAAAAATCGCCTGAACCACGTGATCCAACGCCCATTTCGCCCATTCTTACACCGGATAGAATTTCCGTGGCGAACTCGTCTTTTAAATCAAGTGTTCGTTTGGCTTCTTCCAATACAGCTTTTGCAAGCTTGTCCGCTGCTTCCTTTGTTATGCGGGTGCGTTTTATCTCTTCTATGCGAGTGCTCAGCTCTGCGATTATCTTAGCGTCTGCTTCGCCATCTCTTAGTTTCCGTTTCGCAAATCCTTCGAGGTCCATTTTTCACACTTCCTTTATTTCTATTTAATGTGTTTGAAAATCATGTCACCATGCAAGGCAAAATTTTCTAAGCCATTGTAAATAAGCTCGTTTTTTAAAATCTCATTATCGAAGAAAGTGAAATCAATATTTTTATCAATTTTAGAAATCTCTTCCTTAATCTCTAATTCTAATCCTTTAATTTTAGAAATCTCTTCCTTACTAATATTCCAAATAGCAGGAACTAACCACATCTCAAAATCTTTCTTTAAAGATTCCTTTATCCATAAAGTTCTCTCTAAAGTGTATAACAAACCACTGATACTATTACCAAATGCACTATGGGTCCCAAATGCCATCTTATAGACCATTAATATCTTATTGTTACTTCTATTCAGGTAAAAATTGATTTCATCCTCATTTTCGTCTCCATATGATGACCTCAAACTAACAAGAAACATTTCATTTTCGTTATAGAGTAACCATGTAAGCACTCCACCAAGTTGCGTACTATGCACAGGGACACCAATATTATAGCCCTTTATAAAAGATAATAAATACATCAAGTCATCAAATAAATCATCTAATTCTAAATTTCGCGAAACATAATGCGCTTTGCTTTCCTTTCCCACAATTTCTTTACTTGAACGTAGTCTTTTAAGCTTGCTCTGTATTGTAGAGGAATGTAAAGAAATTGCCATAGCCTTATCAAAAATAATTGAAGGCATATATGAGTCACGCAATCTACGTAAATTCTCATTTCCTCTACAAACATAAGAACCTTCAATGGAGTTGTCAAAATGTCCTGATTTTCTGGCAGTCCATATATTTGAAAAGCACTCAATAAGCAACTCGCTAATTGGTTTAACTAAGTGATCAGGTATTTTATAGAATTCATAGTGAGAGGGGATACAAGGATAAACATGTGTTTCTGGTTTTGACAGGATTATAAGAGGTGATTTTGAAGTTAGAAAGGAGTTTGAATAGAAGAAACCGCTTTTTGACAAAAATACCATTATTCTTTTAACGGAACGCAAGTAAATTTCTTCATCTTTAATAAGAGATGTTACCCCCACTCTTTCCAGAATCCTTTTTAGATTTTTAATGTAATCCTCTTCCTTTGTAAAATCTGCATACAGCTTTCCTTTTAAAAAGCTTGGCAAATCACATTTTTTATAAAGAAGGGGTAGAACTTTTATCTTTTTCCCTTCGATTTCTTGAGTCATGGCTATTTCAACTTCTTTTTGAACCCAAGGGGATTTTGCCGAATTTGGAGAGAGAATTACACCTAAATAATCTACCTCATCAATTCCCTCTCTTATTTTTGAGAGAAGAGAGTCTCCAACCTTAATTTCTGCTTCATCTATCCAAACTTTTATATCAAAGTCTTCCAAATCGTGAGCTAACCTTTTAGCAAAAGTTTTGTCCTTATATGTATAACTGATAAATATGCTTGGCGTTGTGTTTTCCCCCCCCTCATATCTTTTTCCGTTTGCATCTTTTCATCCTCATTTTCTTATCACTTTCTTTCAAGTTCTTCTTTGATTTCGAAGTATAAATTAAATGACAAACGAAATGACAACCAAGTTGTCAGCAACTGCTCACGAAATCCGAAAAGATTCGTGCTGAGAAAACCACTATCATGCTTTTGCGTCAACCAATGCGTCAATTCAGTCCAGAACATAATATGTCGCTTTCCCTACCCCCTGTGACTTTATAACTCCCAATTCTATCAATGCTTTTATTTCCTTGTGCGCTACCTGCCTGGAGATTTTAAACATCTTCTGAATGTCGCCACTTGTAATTTTACCTGCGGTATTGATAAATTCCAACATCTGCATCTGTCTCTCAGTTAAAGATAACAGATTTCCTTCTATTCGCGTAAATGAATGTGCACTGCGGCTAATGGATTCACGTCTTAGGGTAACTTCCCATTTCGGTATCAACTGCGAATTGAGTAATATCTCTCTCGATGCCGATATTTTGGTGAGCACCCGCACGATTTCGTTCGTATATTTAAAATTTGGTTTGAACAATTTTTTTTGCCTTCTATAACCCTTACTAAACACTTGTGATAGTTGGCATATAGTTGGCATATTTATATAAACGCATAAATCTCATTACTTAAGTTCTCGATTTCTTTTCCCTTGATTCTAATTCCAACTATTTCCTTTACGGAACCGTCTTTGTTCTCTTCTATTCCAACAAAATCTTACCTCCCTTGGAATTCGCAAATGCCGGAATCGTTTCAAGCATTCCTTTCCTTTCTGCTAATGATTTCTTGAATTCTATCTTCTGTGATTCTTCCATTCATGTGTTTTTGTTGGGCATTTTTTGGTTCTTAGCTTCCTTCAATTATCCTCACCCACTCATGACTTTTTATCTTCTCTATCTCTTTCTTCACTTTTCCATCCTTTTTAATCTTCTCAATACTCTAAAATCCAAAGTAGTTTCCTCACACAAATAGCTTAGTGAGGATTTTGATTTACCCCTCTTTCTGTCCCATTCTTTATGTACTTTGGGGGCATATTCCGATGTTTTAGGGGGTTTTTCAAAATCCTCTAGTGTTATTGCCCAATCTAAAGTTATGGAAGGCATACTCAACACGAAACATAAGTTATATAAACTCTACCCACTGTCATCATCGTATGGTAATGAATCACATTCTCGCAAAAGCCCGCGCATTATCCGATACAGGAGTACAGCCGAGTGACTTCGACTATGATTCCCACGATTGGGGCTGCCTGCGATACCTGCTGGAGTTGTAGAGTTTTCTGACCGGCTTAGAAAACGGGAGGGGGCACGAGGGTGCCGGGAATTCTTAAACACCGCCCTTACTTGGCTCACCGAGAACGAAGAAGTGCAGAAATATGACGGGCAAGATTACACCGCCGCTTCGATGCTGTCCCTATTCCT
>JAPWVK010000150.1 GCA_029241965.1 Candidatus Methanophagales archaeon | reverse complement strand
TGTCAGGAAAGAGGTGTTGGCATGGCAGGAATTCAGAAATAATAAAAATGCGAAAGTTAATTGGCAATTCACTTCCGAGGATGCCAGGATAAAGTTATCTCGCCTTTATCCGACACTTGAAAGTTGACATGACACTAGTTTCAATAATTTCTATCCCAACTGTTGTATTTAGTAATGACATGTCTTTTATTTTAATATTATCACATTTTACAAGTATTACTTGTCCTGCATTTGTAATTGTGATATCAGAAACATCATCAAAATAAACAAGGGGTTTTCCGTTTACAATGTTGTTTTTAATAGTGTTGTTTTGATAAGACGTAAAGAGAAGCAGTCCATCATTAACAAAAGTATTGTTAGTTATAATATTATTATTTGAACAACAATTGAGGGAAATTCCATGCCACCTATTTGAATTGATGCTGTTATTAGTTATAGTAACGTTAGAAGAAGAATGGAGATATATCCCGTAACTGTTATTTGAGACATTATTGTTTGAAATGTTACAATAAGCTACATTATTGAGGTATATCCCGTTTGTATAACCATATCCTCCCTTCAGGACGCCTGCCCCTTCCACCGTAAACCCACTTATAGTCACATAATCTACTGTCACTTCAAAGACGTGGTCCATAGAACTCTTAGCATGAACAATCGTATCCGCCGGATTTCCAGAGGTTGACCTGATCGTTAAAGACTTGTAAACATCCACATTCTCATTGTAAATCCCTGCATCCACCGTAATCGTATGCCCATCCTTCGTATCATAATCATCTATCGCAGCCTGAATAGTTAAGAAGGTCTCACCTGTATTCAAGTTGTGGACTTTGAATTCAGGTTCTACCAACTCAAATACAATCTCCCCATGAGCAGGCTCTATTGGCGGTGCATCACCCGGACTCTTCGGACAATCAATCCACGCTTTTAACTTCACCGTTCCGAGCGTACCCATACCTATACCACTGTTTGCAACCACTTCGGCTTCAAATTCGCCATTCTCATCTATTACAAGGTTATTCAGCGGAGCATAAAGCACATCGTTAATGAAAATATCAACTGTTGTGCCGGTATTAGTAGTGCCTTTTATAGCAAACCTATCGCCGATGACTACCGTACCTGGCACATCAAAGATAACATCTCTGGCTGTTACGATTATGTCCACGGTATCATACGAGTCAACTTCATTATTATCTGTCACTCTGATCGTATAAGCGCCTGTGTCGTTGAACTCAACTGCGTAGGTTCTCTCACAGTCATCGTCTATTACGTCATTGAACGAGAGAGTCGTTGCATCCCTTGGGTTGTCATCAAGACCCGCCGGAAAATACGCATTGTTACTTACCGGCACTGGTGCTACTGTGATATGATGACCTGCTATACCAGTTACTGTAAGTTGCACGACCGTAATCTCTGGTACTTCTGTCGTGTCCGCTTTTATAGATACCGTACCTTTTATTATATCCAGCTCCTTTTTTGCACTGGTTGCTACCAATCCACATGCGTCTTCTGGTACGGTTTCCACCTGAAATGTGTGTTTACCTACATCCCAGCCTGTGGTGTCAATGGCGTTGTCACCTGTAAAACTACTCAACTGAGTCACCGTTATGTTTGCAAATGTAACACCGCCTTTAGCTTTTATCTGTCCTTTAGGGCCTATTATAACGAGATCAACAATGTCCTTCTCGAACAGGTTTATCCCACCAACATCTATGGTAAGATTAGTAGTCCTGGCAATTGACGACACTTCCTTTGTTCCTACTTTTATCTTCAATGGCATATTTGGCTCCGAGAATGAAAGCTGTGCATCTTTCCATATTGGACTCGCAACGTAATTCACAAAAAAAGATCCATCTTTCTTCCACTCACCTCCTGATATTACAAGACGATTGTTGGCATCAGCCTTTTTCGTCCATTCCACTGCTTCCTTCACTCGATATATTGTTACTGTTGCTCCCCACGCACCGAAATCCAACTCTTGACCTATTAACGCTGATTGCACTGTTGCTCCTGCATCCTTCTTGATGAAGTTGTATTTATCACCTATGCCTTCCGCACCGGTACTTCCGATCATAGCGACCATAACAGAAGCCACCATAATCGCTGCCAGTGCAATGCCTATAATCGCTTTTCCTCTCTTTCTTGTTTCCATTTTTTTCGTTCTCACCTCTTCTTAATTTACCAGCTTATACGGTTATTATACGCTTTTCACTCCAATCTTATTGCGGGAATCCAATTGGTATAAACATTGCCATTCGCATCTACGACCTGTGAGCATGTAATCATTCCATCCGGAACAGCTAAAGTTCTATTATGATGAATTTGTGGATATGATCCAGTGATTATCGTGTAGTTATACATGACATTTGCTTTTAAATTAAATGAGTCATCAAACGCTATGTAATGGTAATCACCGTTTTGATAACTGCCCCATGTTGCATTCACATCTAAACTCTCTCCATGTATCCGAACGTACTTGCTGTGTCCTCCAGTTCCTGAACATGAATAAGTGTACATTTTAGTAACATTAACATCGTGGTTTGGTTTTATTTTCCCCGTGTGCGTGCCGGATATACTTGGATATGGATTTTCTGAAACGCCCGTATCGAAGACTTTCAATTTCCCGATAGTAACAAACTCATGCTCTATGCTTTCTTTTGTATTCTCACTCTGGTCGGTGCTGTTCACAACAAAGTAATAACTGGTACCAGGCAACAATCCTGCTAGTTCAATAGCATGATTTTTCACAAATAATGAATACCCTTCACTTTCTATATAACTCCCTGATGTTTTACCATATTTAACCAAACTATCAGCAATTTCATCTGTATCCCATTCCAGCGTTGCTGAATTGTTCGTTATCGCTGTTGCGATTACATTTGTGATTTGCGGCGATGTAGTATCGTGTATAAGCTCTTTTGGAAAGGCCAACGCTTCATAACAGTTCGAGTTTGCATGTACAATTGTTATCTTCGGTGGCACTTCACCTGTGATATTGGCGAGACCCGCAGGAATTTCTTTTAGCTCATTGTGGTAAATAGTGTTTGCATATTCTGTCAATATTCTCGGTGTTACGCTATTTGTCACATTAAATAAATCTGTTGATGGATTTAAGTTGTTGTGATAGATGGCATTTGCGTATTCTGTCTGTATTCTCGTTGTCACCGTGCTTGTGACATTTGTCAGCTCTTCTGAATATGCGGTAGTAGTATTCCAAATCGTGTCTGCATCTTCGAGGATTATCTCAGATGCGCTGACTGCTATTATTTGCAGATATAACGTTAAAACTACAACAAATATAACAAGTGCCTTTGCTCTCATGTTCTATCCTTATGCCTCTTTATATACAAGCACAATAGCGGTAAATGCTTTTTCCCCGCCCCGATACCCATCAAGCCAAAGGCTCACGGTATGAAACGTATCAAGCGAAAGCTGAGTTGGACTAAGCTGATCATAATGCGTTACGGATTTACCACCACAGCCCCCAATACTACTAATCTCATTTTCATCGATTTTCATTTTCGAACCACGGCTATCGTAAGTGTAGTGAGAGTATGATCTATCATAGAATACGAACTCGCCGGGCAGTTTTATCTTAAAAGTGTCTGTTCCGTCAGTCCATTGAGCATCTGCAGTAATCATTAGTTTTTCTGCATTTGGATATCTAAAGTCGTAGTATTTCAGATCTCTTATCGGAACACCAGCGGCATTACAAACCACACTTACTCCGTCTTCAAGCTTTGTGCCTGTTATTTTTTCGTCCGTAGTGTAATCATTCCAATCTAATATCTTCGCTACAACCTCTTCCTTTAGATAATATGCTACGACCCATCCGTCTTTGTGGACATATACGTGAACATCCTCAGTTTCTTCGTAGTCAGGAAGCGGGACAGAGCCGATGAGGTATTCGCTCGTTACGTATTCTATCGTTCTGAATGCAGATTTTACTTTTTCAATGTCTATTGCTTCTCCAACGTTTGTGTATGCAGATATTCCCGCTTCTTCTTTGAGGAATGTTGTGCCTGCTCGCTGAGCCGCAACGCCAGCGGGACTTGCGCCTGCTACCAATATAAAGGGCGGCGTCACAAGTGCGATAACACCATTTCCGCCGCCTTCACTGATCCCGTTTTCCACATCTGTTGCGCTATACATCGCTACGCTACTTGCGACTATCACTAAGACAAACGAGATTGCCAATGCCTTCAACCCAACATTATTTCTCATTTTTTCGTATCACCTCTTTTTAATCCTATTTAAAATCACATACCCCACACTCAAGTATACAGAGCCTGCAGTTATGCACAGAGCATGTAACCCAAGTTTCAATATACGTTCATCATAGGATACATAAAAGCTTTTCCATTTTTTCACTCGAAAAAAATTAATATTAATCTCGATTTCCATTAAGAAGAGTAGTAATGTCCATTAACACAGTGCCGTTTTTCTTCTACCCTGCAGACCGATAGAAAGTACACTATTATTAAAAGCTCATAAGCTCTATTCATTTACTTATTGGATAGCCACAACAACATGTATATGGACGCTACAATTAGATACAAATTTCAAAAAAAAAAAAACAAGAAAGCATAATATTCAACTAAACTTAATTATTGACACAGATTAACGCTGATTAACGCAGAAGAAATCAAATCTGTGTAAATCCATGTAAATCTGCGTCATAAATAGATAGAAGTTATACTTTATATACAAATTAGAATGAGCAACGAAAAATGGCAATAAGTTGGCAGGCGATCTACGTACTGTGGCTGCGGGAGATGAAAGGTACGTGGCGGGCAAAGAGCAGAGTGGTTGGTGCGTTAGGAATGCCCATTTTCTTCCTTGCATTTCTGGGGTTAGGTTTTGAGCACGCAACTATACCCGGAATTCCGGAGGGGGTAAGTTATATCGAATTTCTCACACCCGGGATAATAGGGATGACAATGCTTTTCAGCTCGATGTTCGCAGGCATTTCCGTTCTATGGGACAAGGAATTTGGATTTCTGAAGGAGGTGATGGTAGCACCGGTATCGCGACTTTCTATCGTCTTAGGACGGATAGCAGGAGGCTCTACCACTTCTGTAATGCAAGGGATTTTAATCTTAGCGTTAAGCACTTTGCTGGGCTTTAAAATAACAGGTGTGGTTTCCGTTATTCTTGCGGTATTGTTCATGTGTTTGATTTCATTCACTTTTATCGGCCTGGGGTTGATCTTCGCTTCACGAATGCGAGACATGCAAGGCTTTTCATTGATAGTAAACTTTGTTATGTTCCCTATCTTTTTACTCTCCGGTGCTATGTTCCCGGTAAAAGAATTGCCGCATTGGCTTATTCCTGTTTGTTATGCAAATCCGTTAACGTACGGCGTGGATGGCCTAAGGGGCGTTTTAGTCGGCGTTTCTGTATTTCCAGGATTGTTTGATCTTTTCATCATCCTAACAGCTTCTGTTGCCATGGTGAGCGTGGGTTCTTATTTATTTGAGAGCACAGAAGTGGAACGGTGAGATGTTTGGTTAGTTCGGTGTATAACAGCAAGATTGCATTACGTGTGTAACGCAAAAAGAAAGTTTTAAAAAGGGTTACAGTCATGGTTCCTACATGGACAGAATAAAAGAAACGATAGAAAGACTTGAGCCATTAAACGAAGCTGCGATGGACTCCGCACGGGCACGACAGGATACACTCACGAAACCACGGGGTAGTTTAGGTGTTCTGGAAGACATATCGGTGCGGGTTGCCGGGATCACAGGGGATTATATGCCGGAGATAAAAGACAAGGTGATAATAACGATGGTTGGCGACCACGGCATTGTGGATGAGGGCGTGAGTGCGTATCCCAAGGAAGTAACGCCTCAAATGGTTTATAATTTCTTGAGCGGTGGTGCAGGAATAAACGTCCTTGCAAGGCATACCGGTGCGAGGGTGGTGGTAGTGGATATGGGCGTGGCATCGGATTTAGAGATTAAGAATACGGCTGAGAATTTCATTGACAATAAAATCGCTTATGGGACCGCAAGCATGACAAAAGGGCCAGCAATGGGTTACGAAGATGCGCAAAAGTCAATAGAAGCGGGAATAGCAGTTCTTGAGAACGAGATAGGGACTGGTGTGGACATCGTGGGTGTCGGGGACATGGGAATAGGAAATACAACACCAAGCAGTGCTATTGTAGCGTTCATAACGGGCGAGCCAGTCGAAAAGGTAACTGGGCGTGGCACTGGTCTGGATGATGTAGGACTGAAGAATAAGATAGCGCAGATAAAAAAGGCATTGGAGGTTAATTCGCCAGACAGAGAAGACGCAATAGACATATTAGCGAAAATAGGCGGATTTGAGATAGGAGGAATGGCAGGCGTGCTGCTCGCTGCCGCATCTCACAGAATTCCGGTCGTCGTAGATGGTTTCATCTCTGGCGCCGCAGCGCTTATCGCATACGAGCTCAGTCCGAAGATAAAAGACTATCTCATTGCATCACATCTCTCAGTTGAAGCAGGCCATCGCGCTATATTAGACCACATCGGAATCGAACCTCTGTTCAATTTGAATATGCGACTTGGGGAAGGCACGGGTGCCGCGCTTGGGATGAGTATTGTGGACGCATCCTGTAAGATACTGTGCGAGATGGCTACGTTTGAAGAAGCGGGCGTTCCGGATAAAGACTGAAAGTTGTGGAGAAATGCACGAAGAAAAGCTGAGCGATTTTGGCTTCACGGTCAACGCACTGATAAAGGGCAGTAGCCTTACACGGAGCGACACTTGCGAGATGTTCCGCCAGGTGCTCATGAATGAACAGCCGGATTTACAGCAGGGTGCGTTCTTAGCGGCAATGACCGCTAAAGGTGCAACACCCGAGGAAATTGCAGGTGTTTGGGATGCTATTTTTGAATACGATACAGTGAAAGTAACGCCGGCAGTGTCACAACCTTTGGTTGAAAACTGTGGCACAGGAATGGATGCACTAGATACATTCAATATCAGCACCGCCGCTTCTATCGTGGTGGCAGCCAACGGCATCTGCATGGCTAAACACGGTGCGAGAGCTATTACATCACGGTGCGGAGCTGTTGACCTCCTTGAAGCAGTAGGAGTTGACGTAGAATGCGACCCGGAAATTGTGAAGCGGAGTATAGAAAAAGCAGGAATTGGCATCTTCAATGGCATGAGTCATAAAATTCATCCCCAACTGGCGAGAATCCTATCTCAGATTAGGTTTGGCACGTTCTTGAATATTGCGGCTTCGCTCGCCAATCCAGCACTCCCGCGCTACGCTGTACGAGGTGTCTATTCTAAGAACCTGGTTGAGCCAGTTGCACGGGTGATGCGAGAAATTGGCTATAAAAGAGCATTTGTAGTTCGTGGTATGAACGGGAATGAGACTGGAGGAATGGATGAACTCTCCACCTTAGGCGAGACAAGCATTGCCGAATTGCATGAGAATGGAGGAATTAGTACTATTTCTATTACTCCCGAGGAGTTAGGAATTCCGCGCGCTGACGCGCATACGGTTCTTCCTGCTTCAAACATAAAAGAAGAAGCTCTATGCTTCCTGAAAATATTGTGTGGTGTGGAAGACGGTCCAAAGGCGGACATCGTCTGTCTCAACGCCGCTCCTATTTTATATCTGATGAGCAAAGCCAGGGACCTCGGCGAGGGAGTCGAAATTGCCAGAAAAACACTTGAGTCGGGCAAAACAATTGTGAAATTGCGGGAATGGGTAAAAGAACAGAGTTCCTATGCTGAACATGGTGCGACCAAACTTGAAGGTCTGTTAGGGGAAATGGGAGAAAAATGAAATGAAAGCAGCGGTTCTGGTGGGAATAGAGGATTTAAAGATGGTGGATATAGACGTACCTTTGTGTAGCCCGGGCGATATATTGATGAAAGTAGAAGCGTGCGCGATTTGCAAGACAGATGTAAAGATGTTTCATGTGGGGCATCGAGACCTCAAACTGCCTCGCGTGCTAGGGCATGAAGTTGCAGGCACAATCGTTGAAGTAGGCAAAGAAGTTGAGGGGAAATTAGAAGAGGGCAACAGGGTGCAAGTAGCACCGGGACTTCCATGTGGGAGTTGTCCGTTCTGTTTTAGTGGCGTTCCGAATATGTGCGACCGTATGGAGATTTTAGGCTTTCATCGTGATGGTGGATTCGCAGAATACATGCTCGTTCCTGAAAATGGGGTTCGAAATGGCTGTGTGAATAGGATACCTCCGTCTTTATCCTTTGAAGAGGCATCTCTTGCGGAACCTCTTGCATGTTGTGTTAACGCACAAACATTATGCCGTGTGAGACCCGGTGATAGCGTGGCAATCATCGGCGCGGGTCCAATCGGCCATTTAAATGCTCTGCTTGCTCGGCTACTCGGAGCGTCTAAGGTCATAGTCGTTGAGAAGTCACCGCAACGAATAGAATTTGCTGAACGGTTTAACATTGCTGATTCCATCATAGATTCAAGAGAAAATGACCGCGTAGAGGCAATAAGAGAAGAAACAAATAATAGCGGTGTTGATGTAGTTATTCCCGCATGTGCAGACCCTGAAGTTCCTGATCAAGGCGTCAAAATGCTGAATAAACGAGGCAGAATCGTATTCTTCTCCGGGCTGCCTCATGGCTATGAAAACATCTGTCTTGACCACAACCTGATTCATTATAAAGAGATTCAAATATTAGGTGCGTATGGATGCACATCTGAGCAGAATAAAGAAGCGGTGAGGCTGCTATCCACTGAGAGGCTGAATGTGAAGTATCTGATTACGCATCGTATCGGTCTGGATGAGTTAACCAACGGTTTTGAAATGGTTGATACGCAACATGCGATGGAAGTTGTAGTGAAAATCTTGTAGTTCTAATCTTAAACCTGCAAGAAGTAATAAACTCCTTCTTCATTCAAGTTCAGTTGGTAGGTCGAGCAGGGGGTTCGGAATTTAGTATAACGTTTCGCGGACATACGAAGTTCGCCGTAGGCGAATTTGGACGGATCATAGCATAGTCGTATGTCCGCTGTTAAGTGATGGAGATAGCCCCGAAGTGACTGTAAGGGGGGGGGGGAGTTGCCAGCCCGCTTGAAATTTGTTTAAGTAGTCTGTTATCATCCTTATCTTTTTCACTCCCCCATTTTGCTGTTAAGTATTTCCATAAATTTTTCAGTATTCATAGGTTGCATTAAAATGTGCATTCCAGGTTTTCTTTTAATCATGACACATTTTTGCCCGGTCCCTGTCCCGAATCGAAGAGCTTCAAGGCTTCCATAGATGTTAGAGGATGGACGAATTTCCACGGCATTAATACCATCAAAGGGGATATTAATCCTCAATAATCCACAAACCACTTTTATTTTGTCGTTGAAAATCTGATACTTTCTTGGCAAAACTGAAATAAGAGCACCGCAGTGAACACCAAAACTATTAACAATATCCAAGCACCAATTGTTTCACCTGTGTGGAAAGACCATATGGTTGGGCCTATAATTACGCTAAATGTAAATAGAAGCAGAACTTTTAAACTAAGACCCATCTTCAATTTCTCTTCATAGATTGCTTTTTGCATTTTTCATCACCGTTAGATTAGCATCGGGCTGGCAATTTCACTTTTAGATTGATGTAATAATTGTCTTCCATATATTTAGATTATATGTAATTGTTTAGCTAACCACAAGATTACACATATTTCCACGAGAGAACAATGATTGGAATCGGTTTTTATTACTCTATTGGGTGATTATATCGAATAGTTCCGCCACCACTACTAATCCCCATTTCTTGTGTTAATCTTGTGAAATCTCGTGGTTTTTTAGTTAGCTATACAAATACGATTATATTTAATGGTAACTATAGTGTAGGCTATAAATAATAGGACAATAACATGATTTTATGGAGTTAAAAGATATTGATTTAAAAGAGTTAGAAAAGCGATACAAAAGAGAGAAGGAGGGGAAGATAAAAGAACGACTGCATTACCTTCT
Source organism: Candidatus Methanophagales archaeon (assembly GCA_029241965.1). Taxonomy (GTDB): domain Archaea; phylum Halobacteriota; class Syntropharchaeia; order Alkanophagales; family Methanospirareceae; genus QENJ01. Next base: position 7 of record JAPWVK010000150.1, on the reverse strand, counting down.
TTTGTTG
>JAPWVK010000149.1 GCA_029241965.1 Candidatus Methanophagales archaeon | reverse complement strand
CTCCGCTTCCATACGGTTACAGAGCTCCGCTCTGTAAACATGTCTGAAAAGCTTCGCTTTTCATACTGTTGCAAAAGTTCGTTTTGCAAACATGTCCGAAACGCTCTGCGTTTCGTACGGTTATGGAGCTGTGCTCCATAAACATGTTTAAAAATCTTTGATTTTTAAACTGTTGCAGAACTACGTTCTGCAAACATGTCTGAAAAACCTACGCTTTTTTATACGGTTACAGAGCCTGATAAATTCACTCATTTGTTTGTTCGAAATTAGTTCTTTCCACAGCCTCATAATAGTACCTGGCGGTGACGCCGTACTGCAGGACCGAGCTGATACCAATTCCAAGAGCAAGCGCCATAACGCTCAGGAACATATACGGCAGCATCTCGGCTGACAGCATGTGTGATATAAGCAATTCGTTGAACATGCCGGAAGATACCGCTGCACCGTCATCGCTCGCAATCTGAACCAGGGCAGGGGACATCAAGATAATCATGGGTATCGTTAGCATTGCCAGCAGTGCCAGCTTCACGGCAGCCACCATGATCCACATCACGAATACCTGGACGTAGTGGGATGTGAAATGCCTGAAACTCGACACAATCGAATCAATCGAATTGCGCCCATCGACAACCACATACGGATATACGATGAAAAACATCAAGCACACTGCGATATAGACAAACATTCTCAGCCAGCCCCCGACCGCGGGCACAATGCCAGCAAGGCGGGATAACAGACCGTATATGACCCACATCAGCGCAAAGCTGACGATAAGAGCATCAAGGCGGCTTATGATGAGAGATAGCGCATCTCCTAAGCTGTGTTTCACCTTTTCTTTGGAGGCGCTCAGCACGGCGTTGTTGATGACTATGCTGCCAAGCAGTACCTCTAACATCTCGAAGAACAGTATGATGCCCAGCAGCAGGATCCCTAGGTACCTGAACAGGAACGCGATATCGGTTAGCTCTATCACTGAATCTGCTGACGCAGTGCTGACAAAGGACCGTATCTGCACGAGAATGCCTATACTGACAACCATCAGGATAACACTCTCCACAAGCCTGATGATGACGATCGGTATTGCGCTGCGGCTGAGGATATCACTCCTCAGCGACTTGAGTATTATGCCGAGATAATCCGGACCGTAATCAGAACTCCCATTCATGGCAGGCTCAACTCCTGTTCGATGTCATGTCAATTGAAATAGATTGGGTGCACATCTGCGCCTGTTAGAGTAGTTCAATCGCAGAGCAGATAAAATTTACCCCTGAATGATTGTCTTACTTCAGGAATGTTGTGCGTTGGAACTTGGTGCGTCTGATGCGTAGAACAATGATCAGAACTGCAATGCTCCCTACGAGCACCGCCCATCTGGTCAGGTTCATGCTGCCCATAATGAACTTGCCGACAGCCACAGAATACTTTCCGATTGATGTCAGCATGCTGCGTGCAAGGGAAGGCGTCGGACTGGTAATAGCAGTGGTGGTGTTGAGCTGTGGGGGTGTGGCGTTCGCCCCCCCAGCTTCTGCGGTCGGTGTGGGTGCAGGTGTGCCTGTCGCGGCAGGAGTTGGACGGGGAGTGGGGTATGTGATATTCATAATACTGTCGTAGCTGAGTCCTGTTGAGCGCGACTTTACGCCATCCATAGCGGTGATATTATATGTTGCACTCCGTTCAAACTCATATTGAATCTCAACGCTGCCCGTGCTGTTGGCAGCAACATTTGTGTTGCCGCTGAGGCGCACGCTCTCACCCGAGGGTGAAGTTACGTCAACAGCCACGCGGATGCTGGTTGCATTGGTGCCGTTGTTGTAAACAAACACATAGATGTGATTTCCTGCAACCTGAAGGTCGGTAATCTCGGCAGCTGCATTGGGTGCAGCGCACAGAAATACCAGAAGTGCAAGCAACACAGTTACCAGAATCCTTATGGCACTTTTTCCAAATCCCTGTGACATAACCCTATTATCACACCTCCACTTTAGCGCCTATTAATAAGTACACAATACACTTACTCTATTCGCTTTATAGTAATAAGTACACTAACTACACTCACTTTATATAGCATAATGCAGCCCTCAGCCCTGTACGGTCCACCATACAGCTCCCACCATACGGCATAATGGCAACTGGTAAATGGTAAATGTAACTGGTAAATGCGAAATACATGACGTAGCATGAACCACAGACACAAACCACAATCTAACATTCGCAATCTAATATTATTTAACTTTTGGAGACAAGGACCTAGGAGAAAGTATTGATCGACGGTGCACATCCGATGGAAGAATACACCAAACCCACATATTTCATAGATTCTGATAATCCCCTCATAACAGCCAGAGCTGGGGAACTTACTGCAGATGCCGGGAACGACATCGAAAAGGCAGTCAAGCTCTTCTACTTCACGCGCGACGAGATCCGATATAGCCCCTATTGCTTTACCTGTGATGTGGAGAAGCTGGTTGCAAGCCGCACACTGAAAGCATGTGAGGGCTTCTGTGTTCAGAAATCCATACTGCTAGCAGCACTTGCACGCGCCGCTGGCATACCAGCGCGGCTGGGATTTGCGGACATCAGGAATCACCTTGTGCCCGAGAGGCTGAGGAAGCAGATGGGCACTGATCTGTTCGCATACCATGGATATGTCGAGATGTGCCTCGACGGCAGGTGGGTAAAGGCTACCGCGGTGTTTGATAAGAAGATGTGCGCAGAGAACGGCATCAGGACGGTGGAATTCAACGGGGTGGATAATGCGACGTTTCATAAGTACAATGAGAAGGGCGAACTTCACATAGAGTATGTCAGATACCACGGCACGCATGCTGACATGCCCATAGATGACATGAGAAAGGTGGTTGCAGAGGTGTACGGCTGGTAAGGTGCGCTTCGGGATGTGAAGCTAAATTTTTGATCCAACATCTTCAACATGTCTAAAAAGCTCTGCTTTTTATACGGTTGCAAAACTTCGTTTTGCAAACAGCCATAGAGGTGGGCTTTTAAACCTCATTATTCAAGCCGCCGGTGGGATTCGAACCCATGCTCTGCTGATTACGAATCAGCCGCTTTACCCCTAAGCCACAGCGGCCTATACTGATGTCTCTTTGGGATATTAATACTTAAGCATTTACAGAAAAACAGAAAACAGGGTGGCCTGTTGTCAACACATGTTGACGCCACATAAACATTTAAATAGGTATAATGTATAGGTATATGTAACCATGAAAAAAGAAGAGTTGGTACATCTACATTTGTTATTGGCTCAATTAAAGAAATATTGTGAGGAAAACGAGTTGTCTTGTAATTTCGCGAAGTACAATGAGTTGGGCATTTCCCCTTTTCAGGTGCATCGAAGTAAGGAAGAACACAAACAAGCTGTTTTCGTTCTCGGCACCGAGCTTGCGTCGTTAATGGTGAGGTCAAACAACCATTTGGTGTCAACTAGATAGATATCAGCAGGGGATACCAAAGAAGAAGCCCTTTTTCCTTAGTACAGCACTTATTGTACCTTGATTCATGTATGTAGCAAAAAACGAAATCGCTGTTGCGTTTTGTGTTAGCAATGATAGAATAAATATAACTACTTAGAGAACGGAGACCTACTTGTAGCGAAGAGAGCGAATGGACTGATATGCTTCTACTATCTCTTTCCCTTCAATGAAAACGGTGTCTCGCTCTGATGCAAAGGTTATTGCATCTGCCTTTGAGAGTGCATCTCCAGATTCGGTGTCCAGCATTTCACAGATTACCATTGCAGGAGATATGCCCGCAAGCAGCGCCAGAACTACGGAAAGCTCTGTCTGACCTCTTCTTTCATCAAGCAGGCCATCTGCAGCTTTCAATATTGAGACATGCCCCGGTGTTCGGAATTCCGTGTGAAAATCGCAGGATTTACCGTTCAGTACATTCTCCACCGCTTCTCCTGTCTTATTTATCGTTAAAGCTCTGTCTCTATCTGTTATCCCCGTGAAGGTGTCTCGATGATTCACCCAGAGGGAGAAGGAAGAGCGTTTGTCATATGAAAGGTCTCCCTTTTCTTCCACCATTCTTCTTAGAGAAAAGAACTCTCCAGTCGCATTTCTCAAAATATCACTTATCAGTGGTAGCCCGAGCTTATCAGCCGCAAGGGGATGAATAGCAACGCATATAAGCCCTCCTCCTTCATTCCTATAATAAGCAACGTCTTTGGGCGTCACTGCAGAAGCGTGCATTACAAAGTCAGTCTCGCCTTCTCTATCCGCTGCATCGTATATTAAGACGATTTTACCCCTTTTCACGTATTCTATACCCTGTTCTACCGACTCTGGAATCTTCATATAGCCACCTTCGTCTTTATCTCATCCCCGTCAATTAATTTGAGTTCACATCTCAGGAAAATAGGTGATATTATCTCCAAGACATCTTCTGGATAATGCGTGCGGTCGGGAATGATAACCGCGCTTTTGATCCCTTCCGCTTGGCCACTCAATATCTTACACGGGAAGCACTTGCCACCGCCAAATGTTCTATCTGCTGCTTCAAAACTTTCTATTTTCACGCCTCTTCGTCCATCCAGCTTCTTCCTCGTTTCTATACTCTGTGAGTCCAGCCGTAGATTTAAGGTGCCGGGAAAAGGATTAAAGCCCAACTTAGACGCGAATTGTTTCTTATAGCCCATAAGAGTCGTATAATATTGCCCTTCTCCAAGACCTGTAATCAAGCGACCCGTGATTTCCACCTCGGCGATAGGCGAGGAAAAAAATATCTCCTGATATTCATAGCATTCACTCCTCAGTCGCTCTATTCCGTCGTCCGTCAGTATTATCCACTGACCATCCGCGATTATTCTTCTATGCACAAGTCCCGCTCTATCAAGCTCTTGAAGTCGCCTCGCAGCGGTCTGTACACTCGATTTAATCGCCCCTGCGAACTGCCCGGAAGATAACTTAATTGGTTGTGCAATCGCACCTAATAAAGCGAGCTTTTTTAACGAAACTATTATGTCCCCACTCATCTTTACTCTTCACCTCTAGAACATCAATTTTGAGATACACCTCATATATAGGAAAGACGAATATAAAAAGGTTGCTTTTTCACTCGCCTTTTAAACTCAAACCGGCAAGCAAACCGAATAGAATGCCGGATAGATGTGCTATATGTGCTATTCCGTCTGGAGAACCCATTATAATCGGTAATACGTCAAAGTATAGTGGTAAAAGAAAAACTACCATCCATATCTCCAGCGGTATAAAAAAGAATAGATAAACTCGCAGCTTGGGCATCAGCACCGCAAGCGTAGCCAATATCCCGTATATTGCGCCACTTGCTCCCACTATGGGAACATCAACAGAGGCTAAACACCAGCCAATCCCCGCAAAAATGCCAGAAAGGAAAAAGATAAGTAGAAATTTGGGACTTCCTACTTTACGCTCTAACACCGGAGCGAAGAAGACAAAAACGAGCATATTGAAAATGAAGTGTTCGAAGTTTCCGTGAAGGAAGATATGCGTTATCAACGTCCAGGGTCGTTCTATTATGTTTTGTGGATCCATGATAAACAACTTAGTATAGCCTGGAATGAGCAATTGCAAAACGAAAGAGAGAGAAATGAGGAATAAGATCAAATAGGAATAGTTATGAGAGAAAATGCTGAAGATGTTAGCATCAATGTTCTTTAACCGCTCCACGGTAGGCATCGCGGTAGGCCGTCCCTTCTCGAGGTCGCTTTTATATTTTTCCGATCCAACGCACCAGTGCATTCCTGGTGGAAGATGCTCCTTGCAAAGGGTATCCCCGCAGTACTTGCATCTATACAATGCTTGTTTGCCGCAGATTGTGCATCGTGCACGTGTCATGTAAGTGAAAGGAGAAGTTACAAACTTAAAGGTTATACGTACCCTCGCATCCGGAAGTGGCTTAAAGCATATTCCATCAGGCACTTCACGTTTCTCATCCCTCAAATGTTTTGAACTTCCCCCAATAAGTATGTGCTTCTCACTTCCTTTACCCACACCGTACAAGAGGTACCAAGGGGCAAATCCTTTTTTATTACTGTCGTGCGGTACGATGAGTCCCTGGCTATCACGCCTCCTTTCTTACCCTTCTCTGTTACTAAAACAGGAATAGCCTTGCCTTCCAATTCCTTGTTCGTTGCGAGAGCAAGCTTGTGATACACGGCGGAGATCATTCTCGACCGCCTTTTTTTCTCTCGCTCCAGCAAATCCTTCTGCTTTGATGCTTCCGTCATGGGTCGTGGCGAGAACCTCGTTATATTCACTTTTTCCGGCTTCAGTTCTTCCAATAGGCTCAGCGAGGAAAGGAAATCGCTTTCCGTCTCGGTAGGGAATCCAATGATGAAATCGGTAGATATCGTGCTGTATTTGAATCTGGCCCTTATACTCTTTACTATCCCGAAGAAATCGTCAATTTTGTAATTCCTTCTCATATCACTCAGCACCCTATCAGAGCCAGATTGCACAGGCACATGAAAGAATTTGAAGATTTTTTCGGACTCAAAAGCATCCAGAAAGTCATCTAAGACAGGAAGCAGAGTAAACGGGTTCATCATACCCACTCTCAGACGGAAATCGCCACGCACGGATGTTACCATCTTTAACAATTCGGGAAGCTTTGTACCAGGGCGGTCGAAGCCGTATGCACTGCAGTCCTGTGCAGTAATTCTTATCTCTTTTGCACCTCGGTCCACAGCACTTTTTACGGATTCGCATATCTTTTCAGGCTCGTAGCTCTTTAGTTCTCCTCTCGCTCGTTTCACGATACAATAAGAGCAATTTCCGACACAGCCCATTGAAATGGGTATTATACCAATCAAGCCATCAAGATCAAACTCTTGTTCATTACTGCGGCAAATATCATCCGGGGTTATCATTGTTACATCATTGCCCAGAGTGCTTCTTACAAGGTCAGGCTGTGCTGCAGCCATACAACCCGCTACGATCACCTCTTTTCCTTGCTGCTTCAACTCATTCAGCCGCTTCAGCACATTTAATTCCGTTCGCTTCGTTACGGTGCAGGTATTCACGATAACAACATCGGCTTCGTTTTCTTCTACCATATCATGACCCGATTTTTTAAAAATCGCACGCATCTTCATCGTGTCACCCGCATTTGCGGTGCAGCCGAAAGTTTCTATAAAAATTTTTGTCCCCGGTGTGAGTAGGTTCATTTTTGATAAAGTTATTTTAGTTAGAGTTGTATTTGTTATTATTCACGTTGGTGTGATGATAGAAGGAAAGAGGAAATAAGGAAAAATGACGATAAAAGAGGAGTTACCACCCGGTGAAGTACCGCCGGAGGAAATCCAGGAGACGAATATGCTGGTTTCTGCCAGTTTTTCTGATATGTTCAAGCCTGTTATCGGTCCTTTTGGGTCTAAGATATTGATAACTCAGGGAGCAACGAAGATAGAAGCTGCGGACCTTATATCCAGTAACGCGCTTAGCTTGGTGAAAGAACTGAAGTATCAGCATCCTACTGCGGATATATTGATAAACGCAGGATTAACACAGGGGGAAAGAGTGGGGGACGGCATAGCTACGGTTATGATTCTCACGGGCGAGCTGGTGAAGAGGGGGTATGATTTGAAGACCGAGGGCGTGCATCAAAATATGGTAATAAAGGGTTATGATAAGTCGCTTGAGGTTGTTAAAGAGGTTTTAGAAGAGATAGCATCGCCGGTGGACGTAAGAGGCGAAGGAAGCGATGATGTTTTGAGGGCTGTGGCGAAGACCGCTTTAAAGAAGGGTGATTTTGGTGAACAGGATATACTGGTGGATGCGGTAGTAGAGAGCATAAAGCGGCTAAGCGATAGCGATGAGAATGAGCCAATAGATGTAGATGACGTAGCAATAGAAACGAAGAGTGGGAGCAGAGTACAAGAGACGAGCTTTATAGAGGGTGTTGTTATAGACCGAGAAGTGCTAGATGCGCTTCCAACAGAGATAGAGAATGCGCGAGTAGCACTGCTTGATTTCCCGATTGAACATAAGGAGCCGAAGGTAAAGGGTCGGAAGGAGCTAAAGACAGGAACAGGCGCGAGAGAACGAAGTAAGGCAGGAGATACGCTTGGTGCACTCGGTTTTTACGTAAAATTCTCAAAGGCTTCTCATTTCAGGGAGTTCCGGGAGGCAAGAGCAAAACTCTTTGATGAAGTCGTGGACCCCGTAGTAAACTGTGGTGCAAACGTGATTTGCTGCCGGTGGGGTGTGGATGACGATGCGCTGGGCAAGTTCCGTGATGCGGGCATCATGCTGATAAAGCGTGTGAAATTAACGGATTTGAGGAGGTTGGAGCGGTCTACAGGCGGTAAGATCGTGAAAGACATAAGTGCCTTAAGCGAAGATAAATTTGGCTTTGCAGGAAGAGTGGTGCAGCGAAATATAAGTGGTAATAACTTTGTGTTTATGGAAGACTGTGCACATAAGAAATCGGCTACGATACTTATAAGAGGTACGACACTCCGCGTTTTGGAGGGGTTGGTAGGCGAGATAAGAAGCGCTTTGCATGCTGTTGCGCAATTGTATGAGGACGGCAGAGTGGTACCGGGTGGCGGTGCGGTGGAAGCGGAATGCGCATATCGGTTGAGGAAGGCAGCAAAGAAGGTTTCGGGCAAGGATCAGTTAGCAATGGAGGCGTTTGCTGATGCGCTTGAGTCTATACCAAATGCAATAGCAAAGAACTGTGGAATGGATCACATTGATACAATAACGAAGCTCAGGTCAGAGCATTTCGCGGGCAACAAGAATGCAGGCATATCAGGACAGGCTAAGCGCGTAAGCGATATGATGACGGAGGGGATATTAGAGCCGTTGTCGGTGAAGTTACAGGCGTTCATTGCAGCTACCGAAGCGGCGTCAGGGATGATGAAGATAGATGATTTGCATATTGCGAAGAGTGCAGCACGGGAAGAAGCGGAGGATATTGAAACGAGAATAGCAGGCAGAACGCGAGAATTGATAGATACAGAAAGGCAATCGGATGAGTTCAAGTCGGTTAGAGGGGGTAGGGTGAACTACTAACGGCTACTCTTAAAACTTACTACAGCAGTTCTGAGGAGGCTACAACCAACCCCCTATATATCCTATCCAGAATTTCATTATCCGACGGATACGGGCAATCCACGATTTTCTCGAGCTTCAAAGGAAGCCCATCCATTCTGTACGCGATCCCCTCAGCTTCGACACCTGTAATTGCAGTAGGAAACACGACAGAGGAGATTAACGTGGTCGGTGTTTCAAACGGGTCTATCAAGATAACAGGCATATCACACAATTTCTTTGCTTTCGCTTTTGGAAATGAAGAAAAAGGGTCAGCACCCACGATTAACGCTGCATCTACTTCGTCTAACACATCCAGAACCGTTGTCTTGCCGGGTTCGAAAATTTTGTCACAAGAGAAGTCAAGACCAAATGGATAGCCGGTCTCACGCAACAGAAGCTGCACCGCACCCATCACATTAAAATGTCCCTTCATTGGAAACAGCACGAATTTTACGCCTGCTTTGTTAAGCGCATCAACCAGCGCAAAAATAGCTTTGATATTTTGGGGGGCGTCTTCGCTCGATAAAACACCGAGACCCACGAAGATAACGCCGTAGAATGCTTTCTTTAGCCTGTCGGTTATTTTTACTATGGTATCAAAGTCTATTTCGTCGTCTACAAGTTCTCTTAACCCGCTCGTCTCTCCTTTTACCAATCGTGTCATAACCTCTGCTATTTTTGCATCCTCACCGGGGTTCAACCGTAAGAACCACCTTGAAATCTTCTTCAACTCGCTGTCAACCACGTCAATAGTAATAATCTCCCGATCCATCACGCCTTTCAGTGCGTATCGTCCAGTAGGATATACCGAATACCGGGAGAGGTGCCGGGGATGCGACACGATTGGATTAGCGCCCCAGTAAATGATAACATTGGCGTTGTCTCTTATCTCGTCCAGCAGAGCATAGTAAAACGGATAATCACCTTTTTGCAGTTCTGAATACAGAAGGCTATGGCAAATTGATTCCGAAATGTCGTACACACCTTTTTTGTGCTTTGCTATTTCCAATGCCACACGTTGAGCGGTATAGCCGCTATTGCTCAGCCCGTATATAAGGGGCTTCTTCGCATTCCTTAGTATATCCACCGCTTTTTCTATCGCAGCTTCGTAATCGGTTTCTTTGCCGTCTATTTGGGGATTCCGTATTCTCCCTTCGTTTCGTGTCGAAAGGAATTTTTGCACACCAATAGTGCAAGCGTTTCTTATGCCCGTTATTTTGTTCCCCTCAGCATCTACGGAAATGACCACGTCATCACAGAGACATGCGCAGAATGGGCATACCGCTGATTCTATTATACGCATTGTCCTTTCAATCCAATCACTTCAAAAAATCCTTGTCCATATCATAAGGGCAGAAATCCTTTTCTGTCAATACGTATCTTTCTGCTTCTTCTTTGATTAAAGTCCCTTCCTTCACATAAAAATCAAGAAGGAGTTGTTGTATTCTTTGTATTTCTTTTAAAGGTTTCAAGTAAGATTTGAAACTTCTTATCCCTGACAACACCTCAATGAATAACTCGTGGTCTTTTTTATCCTTGCCCTTGAATTTATCTCTATTCTTGTTTACAAGTCTCACAAAAGGATGATTAATATTTAGCTCTATTTGAAAAGGGTCAGGTAATAAAGTTCCAAAACAATCCTTGTAATCGCCTTCAAAAGTGAATGCATACTCCTTTTCCTTCTTCTCTCTCTTTCCCGCAGAAGGCACAAGAAGATACTTCTCCAAACTAAACCCCAATTCTTTATTTGTTACTATTATCTGATCACCGCCAAATTCTAGGAGCAAATCAGGTAATGTTTTAGGTGGCCCGTGGTATATAAATATAATAGGGTCTTCGGGATAAGCTTTTTCTATCACTTTTTTCATATCCCCAGAAGTCATCATTTCGTCAATAAGATAAAAATACTTCCAATGGTCTTTTAGTTCGTTATAGGTAAGGTATTTTAGCTTTTCATTCACAGAACACTCGAAAATGACTAATTTGTTCATTCTTTCCAAGAAAAAATCTGGTACAAGGGCAAAACGGCCGCAGAATGTGCTAAAGAAACATTCCATAAACCTATTTTTAGCCTCATCAGTTACAAGATGCTTATCAGAAAAAATCCTTTCGATATGGTCTATAATTATCTTGTCTATTTTTGTCTTTAGATTGTTGAATTTATCATTAATTACAACATCGTTTCTATCTATTGTTGGGTCAATTTTTGACTCATCTTTTAAATTGACATCAAAAAATATAAAACTAGTATCAATCCAAGGAGGAAGAATACTTTTATAAGACTCATATCTTCCGATTTTCTTTATTAATATGCCATCTTGTGAAAGAATGCATTGGTTCTCGTTCTCAATTCCACCCCTTTCAAAAAGCTGCTCATCCCCAAATTCAGATAGCGACAAATTTTTTGATTTAAATCCATAGCCGCCATTTTCATCTTTTAAAAACACAAAAATAAGTTTCCCTTTAACTCCTTTGATACATTCTTTCTCAAAGTCAATAACATAAGGATTCAATTCATCAGCGTATTGTTTATATAAGGGGCCTATGAAATCCACAAAATTAAAATCATATCCGCGATCAACAATTATTTCTTCATTTTCTCCGTCAACTACATAAATTGGAAATTTGACGTGTCTTGCATAGTTTTTAAGTTCTTCTATTAAATCCAATTTAACATCGTCTTTCAAGAAAAGCGTTATTGTAGTTCCCGGTTCTGTGCGGTTTCCTCTCCTTGTTACAAAATAGTTTGAATAGTTTTCAATCTCCAGTTTCCTTGGCTTTTTTCCCTCTTTTAAAGTTTCCACTTCTATTCTGTCTGCCATTATAAAACAGGACAGAATACCGATTCCGAAAACACTTATCGAACTGAACAGAATACCCTCTTTTTTAAAATCACGTGACTGATAATAACTTTTTCCTATTTTCATAAAGTAATTTTCAATAACATAGTCATCCATTCCTATTCCATTATCTTCAACGATTATTTTTCTCACCACTCCCTCAGCTGTATTTTCCTTTACCAGTTTGTATGAAATCTTTCCTTCATAACCTACTTCTTTTGCCTTTCTGCACCTGCACGCATCAATTGAGTTCTGTAATAGTTCACGCAGAGCAACTGTCTTTTCATTGTAAAGATTTGTGCCCATAAACAAATTGAAAATCTTATCATTATCGAGCGAGAATTTAAAATCGTTATAGATATACGTTCCGTCCGTTTCTATGTTATGTTCTACCGCTCTAAGATTGAGATAATATTTATTTGATATTTCAGGGGGATTATCTTTTAAAAGCCTGATAAAATCTTCTCTTTCTTTCTCTACCTTTCTCAAAAATTCCAGCAAACCTCTTTGATATTTGGGAGACTTACAAGTTGCATTAATTTTTATCTTATCTTCTGTAATCCCTACTTCTGGAACGGAAAGATGTTTTTCCCATTCCTCTTTACTTGTTGGATTTCTCGGATTTATGAATTCTTTCAAAATTTTCGGTGCTCTTCTACTATCTGCGTCAAGCGTGTCTCCGAGCCTTAAACATACTGCAAGAAACTGCAAATTAATAAATTTTCCTTCCATCGAATAGTCTCTATCAAACTCAGATTTATCTTCTAAATCCTTAACATCTAAGCGATGTGCTCTACAAATTTTAGCAATAACACGAGCATGATTCTCGTCATCAATTTTTAAACCTTTCTCCCCGCTATAATTGTTCATAATATAATCATAAGACCGCTCATGATGGTGCTCTCTAATATAATCCATAAATATCTGATTTTTATAAAATTTTGCGGCTCTTGTATTGCCTTCTTCGTTATACCTATCTATTAAATCAACTTCTCTTTCATGTTTATCCCGAAATTTCAGAAACTCTTCACTTTTATGTATATCGTCCTCTTCATCTTCGCTTACCGCCATTCCTACATCATGCAAGTAAGCGGAAAGAATAAGGAGATATATTTCCAGGGCATTTAACTTCTCCTTAACCTCAGCAGGAATAAATTTCCATATATTCTTTATCACATTTTCAGAATGCGAAATATCGTGCAATGTGTATTCTTCGAAAATGACGGGGATTCTACCAAGTATGGGTCCAACTTGTTCGGCAACGTTTTTGACCGTTGCGGAAAGAGTTGCTTCAGAGCCCTCTTCTTCCTCCCTATTCTTAAGGAGCTTAAAAAAGTCCATATTTTTAATTTCTATAGACATTTCTTTAGATTAAATGTTGATTTGAGGATATAAACACTTTGTAAATATTCTCGTTCGGGATTAACATTCCAGTCCTCTTTTAGTGAAGCTTCTTTTGGTTATTTAAAGATTTATATTTGAGTTTTGTTTGAATTTCGGGATTTTACAGCTAAACGCTTATAAAGTTTATTACATCCACATTTCAAATATAGCCTGATGAAAGATTATACCGTAGAGTGCATAAGGTGTGGCGCAAGTTACCCTAAGGACGAGATAGTATATACATGCAGTAAATGCGGCGGGTTGCTTAATATAACTTACGATTATGCTAAGATTGATAAGGACAGAATAGTAAATGCAAAAGGTGAAGGCGTATGGAAATATGCCGTGTTACTGCCCTTTGATGAACACACGATAAAGCCTGTAACGATAAACGAAGGGAACACGCCCCTGTACATGAGCGATAGACTCGCGAAGTTAATAGGCGTTACGGATTTATGGGTAAAGCATGAGGGATTGAACCCTTCTGGGTCGTTCAAAGATCGCGGAATGACAGTGGGCGTAACGAAAGCGATGGAACTGGGCGTTAAAGGCGTGGCATGTGCGTCAACAGGTAATACGTCTGCCTCGCTCGCTATATTCGCGGCAAAAGCCGGTATTCCGAGCTATGTTCTGTTACCAAAAGGCAAAGTAGCATTAGGAAAAGTAGCACAGGCGATGATGCACGGTGCGCAAGTATTCTCGATACGCGGCAATTTTGACGATGCTTTACGGGTTGTTCGTGTTTTATGCGAAGAAGAGAAGCTGTATTTGCTAAATTCCGTTAATCCGTACCGACTGGAAGGTCAAAAGACTATCGCGTTTGAAGTTGCCGAGAAATTAGGCTGGCAGGTACCGGATAGGCTCATATTGCCGGTAGGGAATGCAGGAAACATAAGCGCGATTTACAAAGGCTTTTTGGAGTTGAAGACCCTGGGTATTACCGATTCCGTGCCGAAGATGACGGGCATTCAGGCAGAAGGTGCCAAACCGGTGGTAAGTGCGATAAAGGAAGGCAAAGCAGAGATAACGCCAGAGCCTAAACCCGAGACCATAGCTTCTGCGATAAGAATAGGGGACCCGGTGAATGCAGAAAAGGCACTACTCGCTATCAGGAATTCCGGCGGTGTTGCCGAGTCGGTGACTGATGAAGAGATAACAGAAGCGCAGCTACTTCTAGCGAGACAGGAAGGTATAGGCGTAGAGCCAGCAAGTGCGGCTTCCATTGCGGGACTGCGGAAATTAGTTGATATGGGTGTGATACAAAAAGATGAGAAAATCGTGTGCATCACTACAGGGCATCTATTGAAAGATCCGGAACGTGCGATAGCGATTTCCGAAACGCCAAAAGAGGTGGATGCGGATATAGATGCGTTGAGGAAGGTTTTGAAGTTGTAACCGGAAGGCGGGGGTGTAGTTGTGGCGGATGTTAAAAAATCGAAAAACTTTTACAATCTGAGATAAATAGGTAGTTTAAGTCATCGGCACTTGTGCTTAAAGGCAGGCTATTAAGCACGAGCGCCTATGATTTACAGAGTGGGTTATCATAGCTTTATATAAGCTTTTCGGTTGCTTTTCCTCTTGAAAATGCCAAATATAACTGCTCCATTCTCAAGATAAAGCAAAAAATCTGGAGAAGGCAAGAAAATAAGACAGTATAAAAGAAATCGCTATCGAAAATTCACAACGACCTCTAAAACAAAAAAGAAAAAATATGTCGCAGCAAAGTTTATGAAAAGAGCAAGGAGAAAAGAGTTTTTTAAAAAGTTGTTTCTTTGGTAAAGTGTTTCTTTTCAAAATTGAGATTTATTTGTGCTCGGTTTTTGTTTTATCTTTTAATGCTGTCCCTCTCTTCACTCTGCTCACGATCTTCTCTACCCGCTCCTTGATTAGAACATAACGCTCGAACTCTGTTACGTTTCCCCCCTCGATTCTCTGCGCTCCAATGTCAGTGTATTGATCGAGCACTCTACAGATTGAATACTTATGAGTACTTCGCGCTTCACACGATCCGGCCAAAAAATCTATGAAGCAGAAACGATATATCGCTGCCTGAAGTCCTAATATAGCGAAAGAAGCTTCAAGTTCACTGTTGAAAAAAGATGGTCTTTTTACCCTTTCCCCTTGATTCTACTCAACGCGACAAGAACTAACAAACCCACAAGTGCTATTATTCCAACCGGCATTAGCGTTGGTATTTGTGCGGGTGGCGCCACAGTCACATTCCATATCCATGTCTGCATATCCGTGCCATTTGGATTCGCAGTGATTGCCGAAACATTGTGTTCGCCAGCTACTTCGGCATATAGCGTGCATTTAGCATCCGTTACGCTTCCATTCGTAAACAATAGCGAATCATTCAGATACCAGCTTACGTTTACCTGTTGATTTACTGTTACGGTGAACGTTGCCCAATTGCCGGTGGTATCGTTAACAGGTGAAGCGGGTACAAAGAAAGTGATGTTTGGTGGTGTCGTTAGTAAAGTAAGCCGTATAGTTGTAGTGTTATAAATTGCCATTCTGTATGCTCTAACCGTCACCGTACAGGGTGTTAGACCGGATGTTAAAGTGCTATACGCATATCCATTCACGTCCGTCTTGTCCCATACTGCTATATCCGAGACTCTCCCCCCGTCCAAGTCTGGAATCAGCTCCACATCATCAGGACCTTCTTCTATCATAAATACAAGTATGTAGCCACTACCGGCTTCACCATCACTCATTGCGCGAGCCGTTATGTTGGATATTGAAGACCCATCTGCCGGTATGCTTTTTGGATCAGAGGTCACGATAATCTCTGTTGGTCCCGGCGGTGGTGGTGGTTGTTGCTGTTGCACACTTACCGATGCTGCAAAAGATGCAACCTGTGGCCACTCTATCCAGTATCCGTTTCCTCGTTGCAGCGTATCACCTTTGCCAAGTGTAATCCATTTATCCGCTACTACATCCCAGCCCACGACTTCTACATCATCCTCAATCGTAACATCTGTGTCGCCTATACCAACCAAGTTCCATCCTGATTGTAGATTTGCCATGACTGTTGCCCATGTAAGACCCTCCACTGTTGTTCCATACACATCCACTGTTTTTGGCTCAAGACATCTCATGAGGTATCCTTTTCCTCTTTCTAATACCGCTGGCGTAAAGTATCCAGTTGCCGGTTCATAGCTGAATATCTCTACAGCAATACCAAATACAGCATCAGGATTCGCATCATCTGGAATTAGTGGCATTGAGAAGTAGTCCACGCCTTCCTCCAGATAGATCCTCCATCCGTATTCCATGGGATCAACGACAGATGCCTCCGCTATAAACGGTAACATAGCTACCAAAATTGCAATCGCAACCAAACAACTTAACACTTTTCTCGTTAACATCTTCTTCTTTTTATCTCATCTGCTGATGTTTTATCTGACTTTTAACGTATAAAACTTATTTACACATTACTTTGCCTTATTACGCCATTACTCTTTCTGATACGCTCATAAAAATGGTTCCCCTCTTCGTTACAAATCTTCTCTTCTTTCTCCTCCGGCAGCCTTGATAATGAATAAACGTTTTAAGCCTAATACATCTAATTTTAAAGACCAATGTAATAAGGAGTATTAAAGATGTCAAAAGTAAAGGCGGCGAAGAAGGCGCAGAAAGCAGGGAAGAAAGAAGGAGGGGGTGGCGGCGGAAGAGGCGAAGAGCGAGGGCTTATGTCCTCTGCGGGTTTGATGCGATATTACGATGTGGAGGAATCAGCGGTTAAGTTCTCGCCGAAGACGATAGTGATCATAGGCGTGTCTTTGGCTGTCGTTGTATTAGGATTAGAGATATATTTCGGTGTATGGCCACTAACCTGAATGGGAACAATGCAGCGGCATGACATGCACATGGTGGACATAAGCGAGAAAGGGGACGTATTACGTGTAGCAGTAGCTTCTGGCAGGGTAAAATTGAAAAGCAGCACGATTGAGCAGATAAAAGCAGGAACTATAAAGAAAGGAGATGTGCTCGCATGCGCCGAGACAGCAGCGATATTAGCAGTGAAAAAAACGCCCGAAATGATTCCGTTATGCCATTATATCAATATTGACGCGGTAAACGTTCAGTTCTCAATAGGTAAAGAGGAGATAAAAGCGGCGGTATCTGTGAAGTCGGTTGGTAAGACAGGTGTAGAGATGGATGCACTGTGTGGTGTGAGCGTGGCACTGCTGACGATATGGGATATGGTGAAATCGGTGGAGAAGGACGAAACGGGGAATTATCCGCATACGGGGATAGTAGAGATACGAGTAGATAAGAAAGAGAAGCGAGCTTAGGTTGTATTTGAGTGGTTGTTTATGTCAGTATCCATCAATAGAATTGAGTTTTTGTATGACAGGGATAACAAACCACGAGATTTTTCGAGATTTACACAGATAAACATTCCAACAGCAAAAGCCGAGGTGGACTTTGCCGTTGAGATGCAGGATAGACTAATTTCGGTAGAGGTAAAGTATTTGACGATATGAAAAACCTTTTTTGGGACTATACCCTAGGTGGAGATCGTGCATCGGCTGGCCCGTGCTAAACATGACCCGTAAGAGGTCGAGTATTTGACTGGGCTGGACCAAGCGGCTATCAAAATGCTCCAATGAGAGCGGATGGATGCTTGCCGCGTAGAGCCAATGCACAGGAGGTAACCACCATGTGGTATATAGGAATAGATGTACATAAAAAGATGTGTAACGCATGCATAAAGGATCTGGAAGGGAACATACAGAAAAAACTTGAATTCCCAAACAAGAGCACAGGAACAGACAAGCTACTTGAGGCTATTGAAGGAAAAGAAGCAAAAGCAGTAATTGAGAGCACAGGAAACATGTGGCTGAAGCTTTACCTGGGGCTTGAAGAAGCAGGTGTGGATGTATAGTCACGGGCACAAATAATTGGACAAAATCAAGTTAAAAGGTTGTTTATTCCAGAACGATTTAAGTGAAGTTCTGAGCGCTTTTACTGTATTATGAGCTATATTTGCGGTTTTCTTTTCGCGCGTTTGACGCCAGCAT
>JAPWVK010000148.1 GCA_029241965.1 Candidatus Methanophagales archaeon | reverse complement strand
TGTTAGGGATAGGAGTTGCGTAGTACTGAGGATTGTGGTACGGCAAAGCGGAAGAAAAAAGAGGCTGTTAGTCTACCCCATCCACTTTTTCATACGAAATAGCGAGAGAATAGCGAAAAAAGAAGATAGTCCGAAGTGTCAGCTGCAATACGAATGTAAATCGGTATAACTTACCTTAATTAACCGGTTCATAGCGGATTGAAATTCAGAAAATACCGTCTTTATAAACTTAAAGTGCGGAATGTGGGTTTTATCCCCTGCTAACCCACAATTCTTGTGCTAATCTCGTGGAATCTCGTGGTTTTTTTGATTAGCTATCAAATACGAAAAATGATTGGATGGCACAGAGTACGTTGGGTGAACCCGATAACCGTGGTGCTTTCATGTACCGGAACTCTAAGATAACAATCGAGCTGGAAGAGACCATACCTGACTGCAAAAAGGTCAGCGTCTGGACCAGAAAAGTTGCATGGCAATCACCTAAATTCTCGGTGGAAATATCTTCCGATGGTAAGCACTGGACGAACATAGGCAAAAAAACGTGCACTTCTTCTGGTTGGACTCAATATAACTTCAACGCTAATGAGGAAGACGTGAAATACATCCGCATAACAAAGCCTGGTGGTAGACGATGGTGGCGACTCATGGGCTTGGACGCCGTATACGCTGAGAGCACCTCCAACTAAA
The DNA here is from genome assembly GCA_029241965.1 of Candidatus Methanophagales archaeon. Taxonomy (GTDB): domain Archaea; phylum Halobacteriota; class Syntropharchaeia; order Alkanophagales; family Methanospirareceae; genus QENJ01. The sequence continues at coordinate 8,297 of JAPWVK010000148.1, read as the reverse complement.
AGCAACCAAAAAATTAGAAACAGGGAACCGTTCTTTTTTTCATTGCACAGAAAATATATTATTTGGTATGAAAAAATATTTTCATGCTCAGAGGTGTCCCTGCGAGTCATGAATGTTTCTTTGGTAAAGCTTTCTTTTTGAAAGAAAGGTTTTTTATGTACAAAAAACAAATCAAAGATTGATACGAGAAGATAATTGATGCAGATATGAAAAAAATGATTATATGGCCGGCGTATTTAACCGCGGGAAGAACAGAGAGAGAAGGTCGAATCGTAACGAGGAAAAATGCGGTGAAATCACCACGGGTAGAGGAGATAGAAGAAGTAGCGAGAAAACTCAACTTGGACCCCGAGGTAGAGAAAGGAAAAGCGTATCCTAAGACGCATTGGGATAAAAGCGGAAGAGTGCTGGTGATTAAGGCAGGGAGGAAAGGCGCGATTGTAACGAAGATTGCAGTGGGAATAAAAGAGATGCGGGATGTAAAATCTAAGAGTACAAGGAAGTAAAAATGTTCGATTTTCATACTCATTCTATATTCAGTGATGGCGAGCTGATACCGAGTGAATTGGTAAGAAGAGCGATTTTTAACGGATATGAAGCAGTTGCAATAACGGATCATGTGGATTTTACGAATATGGAGCATGTGCTGGCGGGCTTAAAAAAATTTGAACTCAGGGATGAGGGCGATATAGAAGTAATAATAGGGGTTGAAATAACACACGTTCCCACGGCGAAGATAGTAAAAGCGGTAAAGAAAGCAAAAGATTTGGGTGCGGAACTGGTGATTGTACATGGCGAGTCATTGGTGGAGCCTGTGGAAAGCGGCACGAATAAAGCTGCAGTTAGCAATCCCGCAGTGGACATACTCGCACATCCGGGTCTTATCAGTGCGGAAGAAGCGGAACTCGCGAAGAAGAACGATGTTTATCTTGAGATTTCGTCAAGGCATGGGCATTGCCTTACAAATGGGCATGTGGCTCGTATTAGCAAGGAAGTGGGAACAAAATTGTTACTCAATTCTGATTTGCATTCCCCGGACGATTTTCTCACTGAAGAATTCGCACAGAGAATCCTTCTGGGTGCGGGATTGGACCACGGGGAAGTGCGGAGAGTGATGGAAGAGAATCCAAAGGAGCTATTGAAGAGAATAAAGAAGCATTTTTAGCTATCTTTTGCTTACCTCTTTCATTCTGTTATTACTGTTTCCCCCCGTGGATCTTCTTGTTTCATTACTTCCTTAGTCGCCGATAGCGATTCCCCCGTCTTAATTTCGTATCTATACCCGTCTATTGTGACTATGATATTCCCTAATTCATTCGTGTTCAAAAATCCACTTCACTGTTTTTCATCTTCTCTCGGTTAAACCACAGATAAAAAGTATTAAGGTTTTTCTGCTTGTTCTGGAATATTGGATATGTAGTGCCAAATAAAACAAAGCAAAATGTGTAGAATAACAGGCGTGTTTAACAACGAAAAATCAGTAGAGCTGGTAGTCAAGAGTTTAGCGGTGCTAACGAATAGCGAAACTGCGTGTTTTTGGCTTTGCACGGAAAACGGCGATTGGTATTCAAAAGACTTGCAAGAATTGCGACAGTTTGTGAGCGGTGAGAAGAGTAAAAAATGCATCGCCTGCTGCTGCTCGGCATCAAAAGCTTCTCTTTTAAGAAAAGCGTCAAAGAGCAAGTTCGTAGCAGATGCAGAAATATACAACTTAAATGAGCTAAAGGAAAAGTATAATATTGCAGGAGAAAATAGTCAGGAGGTGCTATCGCAATTAACAGAAACTTTCCTTTTTCAAAAAGGGGGTTTTGCTAATCAAACTTCGTTGACGAATCTTTTGTTTCTAAAAAAAATTGAAGGGGCTTACGCATTTGCGTATTGGATGGCGGATGAATTGCTTATAGCACGTGATATATTAGGCGTAAAACCCGTTTGTTTCGCACATGCCGATGGATTCGCATTTGCTTCGGAGAAGAAAGCTTTAGAAGCGATGGGGTTCCTGCATGCTATCACGCTTGACCCACGGGTGCTCTTGAAATACAACATAAACGAAGACAGGTCGAGATTCGATAAAAGAGAGTTCTTTTCCGTTCTGCCAGAGATAGAGAAAGATAAGAAAGAGATAAAAGAAGAATTGCTGAACTTACTGCGAGAAAGTATTTCGCGGCGAATACCACAGAAGGAGAAGTTTGGCGTGCTCTTCTCAGGGGGGTTGGATTCCACGCTTATTGCTTACTTATGCAAGGAATCAGGTGCGGATTTTGTTTGTTATACCGTAGCGGTAGAAACAGCGGGAATGAACGAAGCGGAGGATTTATGGTATGCAAAGCGTGTAGCTACGGATTTAGGCTTGAAGTTGAAGCTAAAAACAGTTCGACTTGAGGAAGTGGAAGAATATCTAAAGACAGTCGTTCCGCTGGTTGAGGACACAGATGTAGTCAAAGTGGGCGTTGCATTGCCCATGTACGTTGCATGTGAAGCGGCGAAAGAAGACGGTATCAGTACAGTATTTTCAGGACTTGGTGCAGAGGAGATATTCGCAGGATACGCAAGACATAAACGAGTGAAAAGGGTAGATTTGAATAAAGAATGTCTATCCGGTCTGTTAAGAATGTATGATAGGGACCTTTATCGGGACGAAGTGGTGGCGAACTCGCAGGGTATTTCGTTACGGGTGCCATTTTTGGATTTGGACCTTGTGGATTACGCATTGAAGCTACCGGCATCGTATAAATTGACAGATGCCGAAGACAAACGGATTTTACGAGAAATAGCAAAGGACCTCGGACTGGCGGAAGTAGCAAGCAGGAAGAAACGGGCGGCTCAGTATGGCTCAAATGTTATCAAGGCAATAGAAAAACTCGCAAAAGGTAGCGGGTATCGGTACAAGAGAGAGTACCTCAGGACGTTTTATCCCACTCGGGATATAAAGTTAGGTTGCCTCTTCAGTTCCGGTAAGGATAGTACTTACGCGCTTTGGCTAATGCTAAAGGATGGCTATCCGGTGGAATGTTTAATCACACTAAAAAGCAGGAATCCTGCATCTTATATGTTTCATACACCTGCGGTAGAGCTTGTGGAACAGCAAGCAGAAGCGATGGATTTGCCTCTTGTTATGAAACAGACAGAAGGTGAGAAAGAGAAGGAACTGGAAGACTTGCAAGCGGCTTTAAGGGACGCAAAGGTGAAATACGGTATAGAAGGCGTTATAACAGGTGCGTTATGGAGTAATTACCAGAAAGAGCGAATAGAAAAGATTGCAGCAGAAGAAAACCTGAAGGTGTTCTCGCCTCTATGGCATATCAATCAGGAGACGGAGATGCGACTTGTGGTAAACAATTTCGACATTATCTTCTCTGGCGTCAGTGCGTATGGTTTGGATAAGAGCTGGCTTGGTAGGGGGATAACGGAGGAGGATGTTGATCGGTTGGTGCAATTAAATAAAAAAGTTAAGATGAACGTATCAGGAGAAGGTGGGGAATTTGAATCACTTGTGCGGGACGGTCCGATATTCAAGAAAAGGCTGGTTGTACAGGAAAGCGAGATAGTAGAAGAGGATGAGAATACTGCGAGATTGGTAGTGAACAAGGCAAAATTGGTGTGGAAATAAAAGGTGTAGATGTTTCTAATGCGCAGTAGGCTTGATGCAGTAGTGAAGGGGTGATACTAATTCCACAAAATGCGTGCTCAAATATATATGTACTAAACTTTAAGTAAATTCGTGTGTAATATTATGTGGGGCCGGTAGCTCAGAACGGCAGAGCAGTAGGCTCTTAACCTACCCGTCGGGGGTTCAAATCCCTCCCGGCTCGTTAATTACCCCATGAAGCAAGATTATTACGATGTGATTATCGTAGGAGCAGGACCTGCAGGACTCTTCGCCGCGAACGAATTGAAAGGTTCGGGTCAGAAGGTTCTGGTGATTGATAAGGGCAAGGACGTAGAGGATCGGCATTGCCATATGGAAGAGTTCGGGACTTGTATTCAATGCACGGATTGTAATATAATGTGTGGTGTGGGCGGTGCGGGGACGTTCTCCGACGGTACGTTAAATCTCAGACCGGATGTAGGTGGTGAACTCGCAGATTTATGCGACACTGAGAAGGCATGGCAGCTTGTGAGCGATGTGGACCGGATGTTTCTTGAGCATGGCATGTCTGATGAGATGTATAGAGGTAATGAAGAGGATATAGAGAACTTGAAGCGACGCGCTGCTTCGGTGGGTGCCCGGTTCATAGAGATAAATCAGCGGCATATAGGCTCAGACAAGACGAAAGAAGTGATAAAATCGTTTAAGGACGATTTGGTAGAGCATGGTATTGAGTTTTTACTGAATACTGAAGTTACAGACATTATTACAGAAGAGAATAAACGAAGCACGGGTAAAAATTTGACACTGGTCTGCAAAGGCGTTATAATGGATAATGGCGATGAAATACGCGGTAAGTCCATTTTATTAGCGCCTGGAAGGATAGGTGCCTCGTGGGTCGAGAATATGATAAAACGGCATAAAATAGAAGCGGAATATGCGGGTATAGATGTTGGTGTGAGGGTAGAGGTGCCAGCGATCACCATGAATCCTGTAACAAAGATAAACCGCGACCCGAAGTTTCATATAAGAACAAAGCGCTATGACGATTTCGCAAGGACGTTCTGCACAAATGAGCGTGGGTTTGTGGTTAAGGAAGTGTATGGCGACTTTATAGGCGTGAATGGCCACTCATTACGTGTAAAAAAGTCGGAAAACACAAATTTCGCGTTCCTCGTGAAAGTGGGGCTCACGGAGCCAGTAGAAAATACTACCAGATACGGCCGCTCAATTGCGAAGTTGGCGACTACGATAGGCGGTGGCAAGCCGATACTACAGCGAATGGGAGACCTCAGACGTGGTAGAAGGTCTTCACGGGAGCGAATAAGTCGTAATCTGGTGCAAAATACGTTGAAGGATGTGACTCCTGGTGACATTTCTATGGCACTGCCTCATCGAATTCTGATGGACATCATAGAAGGGTTGGAGAAACTGAATGAGATTATACCGGGTGTTGCCTCGGATTCTACGTTGCTCTATGCACCGGAGATAAAGTTTTACGCCATGCACCTGATCGTGGATAAGAATATGGAGACTTCGGTGAAGAACCTATTCGCAGCGGGAGACGGCGCAGGTCTGTCTCGTGACATTGTTAACGCGGCTGCTACGGGCATGCTCGCAGCAAGAGGCGTGATGAGCAAGAGTGAGTAAATACTTGAGGGGATTAAAATCAGTTTCAGGAAGATTATATTCCCAGCGTTAATATCGGGGCTGATTTTGATGCTCTATTCTATAGCGTTATATTATTATAATGCACACATGGCGTCCTCTCTTGGAGTACAAGATTATTCCAATTACATTGAATCTACGATTGCAATTCGGAACATGATAGAAATAGCTGTATTTTTATTTGCGGGAGCGGTGGCGTATTTTTTGTGTTACAAACGAGAAGGGACCGTTATTGAAAGATTCGCTTCGGGGATAAGCATACCTTTATTCTTTGGTCTTATTTCCGTCATTATTTTGGCGCTGTATCCATCGCTTTTATATGGTGGTATATTTGCTGAGAATCAGGGGCATCAAAGTAGATTAGTCGGGCAATCTATTGTCAATTGGATTATCGGCATGTTGGAGATACTTTGTGGTGGTGCGTTAATGCACTTTATTATCACAGTAAAGGATATTGTAAGAAAAGAAGAGCCAGACCGATGAAAATAATCACGTTGGGTTTCTTATTCGCGCTTATCGGAATCTTAATCATATTCATAGGGATGTTTAGCATGGCTTACCAGGCACGGAAGACCGGAGAAATGGAGAAGCCCGAGATGAGAGGAGGAGGCATCATCATGATTGGTCCGATTCCTATCATATTTGGCACGGACGTCGGCGCTGTTAAGTTCGTAATGATTTTAGCGATTGTGTTGATGATAATCGCAGCTATTTTCTTTTTCCTTCAACCAAGACTATTTTGACCCCAGTTTCAAAGCTTCATTCGCCCGACATCCACGTATCTAATTCTTTGCTCGGGCGTCTGTTCTGTTGGCGGAGCTTGCACCGTGCTTGAACTGCTCATAAAAGCGAATATCATTCTCTTCTTCACGCCGTGCGCCAGCCTCACTGCCCTTGACAATCCTGTCATCGAAAAAACATGGTCATGGGGGAGCACATGAACTAAATACAATGAGTGCTTCTGTTGCATTGCTTTGTACACACGGAAATGCGATCCAAACTTAAAACCCGTCTTCGCATTCAACCCGTTCTCCTTTAAATCCTTGTAAACAAGGTATTTATCCATAAAATCAGTTTCTATTGTGCTCGCATATTCAATGAACTGTTCAAAGCTCATCTTTGCATGGTTACTGCTTGGAGTTTCTATATCCAGCCGATTCGTCTTCATTAAATATGCCGCTTCAACAAGAGAAAGCAGCAGCCGCTTTTCTTTCGTTAATTTGCCGTAAAAATTGTCCTTATATAGATTCTCCGCTAATTTGGCATCCCACAGGACTACTCTATCGCCGACTAAACTCGCTTTTGCATTCCCTTCTGTACTCTCTACCTCTATCCCGTCATCAAATCTTGGGTCTTTTACTTCATAATATGTAATGTCACTCTCTTCATCCACAACGGCAAGAATCAGCTCTTTTCTCATGTTACGAGCCGAAATAAGCAGTTCGCTCAGCTCTATCAGCGATATGAATTCCCTTTCCGCCAGGATATGGATAAAATATTTTGCAGGCTTCTCCCCTGGCTTGGCGCCACGCGGATAAAGCCAGAAATCTACTCCACCTGTTTTTATTGCGTACCCCCGCTCCTTCAAATCTTTGTAAACGAGGTACCGCACCGTGAACATGGGTGTGGTATCCAAAACACGAATTAAAAAATCCTCGAAACTTAATTCTGAGTCTTCCAGCTTTAGCGTTAATTTGCCCTTCTCAAGCAGAAATGCAACTTCTTCCTGCGATAGTTCTGTTCTCGCACTCTTTCTTCTACCGTAGCCTTTTATCGACCAATTTTCAGCTTCTTGTTCCGTTTCAGGCGTGACTATGACTTTTCCGGCTGAAAATTCTCCCTGCATCGTATTTACCCTTTTAAAAATTCAGTGAGATATCTCAAGCATCCGCTCTATCGCTTTCCTCGCCTTCCTTGCGGTTTCAGACGGAACAACAACTTCCGGCTTCTCGTTCTCCAATGCCGCTTCTATATTCTCTAAAGTGTGCATCTTCATCTGCGGACATACGGCGGTAGTGGAGATAGGATAAAATCTCTTTTCTGGGGCTTCCTTTTCGAGCCTGTGCAGTAGCCCGATCTCCGTGCCAATCAACAACTCGTCAACAGCTTCGGCTTCTTTGCAAATCTTCACCATGCCACTTGTTGATGCGATATAATCCGCACTGTCCTGAACTGCAGGAATGCACTCGGGATGGACAATAACTTTTGCATCAGGATGCGCCCTCTTAGCAGTTATTAAGTCGTTCAGCACTATCTGGTGATGGGACGGGCAAAGTCCATGCTCCGGAACGGGGATAATCGTCTTTGTGGTTGTCTTCTGTGCGTGATATGCTAAGTTTCGGTCGGGACCAAATAGTACTGTCGGTGTGTCCATAGCATTAACTATCTCCTGTGCATTCGCGGAAGTGCAGATACAGTCGGCAATTGCTTTGCTTTCTGCAAGCGTGTTCACGTATAGGACAACTTCAGCATCAGGATGCTCTCGTTTTGCAGCGAGTAAATCCTCTGCGGGTAACTGCTGTGCCATTGGGCATATCGCGCCCACATCGGGAATGACAATTTTTTTATCTGGATTCATTATCGCTGCGGTTTCCGCCATGAAATCCACACCGCAGAAGATGATAATGTCGGCGCTCGTCGCCATCGCCTTCCTTGCCAGCTCTAAGGAATCGCCTATGAATTCAGCTATGTCCTGAACCTCGGGTCGCTGGTAGTTATGAGCCAGAATAATCGCGTTCTTCTTTCGCTTTAGCTGTTCTATCTTCTCTATCAGTTCTTCTCGCATCATGTCCTTATAATAATATATCCATGCGATATTATTTTAATTTCAAAGGACACATTGTTTCTTAGTTTTAGAGGCTGCCCACAATTCAAAATTGGAAGAAAAAGGAGGGTAAATACTCCAAAAACCAAGGTAGTTTCCAGAGGTATATTTTTGTCAGATTTGATATCAAAAAGCTTATATAGCGCCTGTTACAATGTAACAACTAATGGAAAAGGATAAAGTAATACTAACAAGGGCAGATGTGAGTATTGCAGA
>JAPWVK010000147.1 GCA_029241965.1 Candidatus Methanophagales archaeon | reverse complement strand
CCACGAGAGAACAATGATTGGAATCGGTTTTTAGTACTCTATTGGCGATTATATCGAATAGTCCCGCCCACCCCTACTAACCCTCATTTCTTGTGTTAATCTTGTGAAATCTCGTGGTTTTTTAGTTAGCTATACAAATACAAAAACGAATTATCAAATTAATAGCTCAAATGAAGCACGAGCTAAATAAATCCTTGTAAGTTCCTTTATGTTCATATTAAAAACTTTATATACCTCATGATTTATTGTTTTATCGTAAAATGTTATTAATAAAGAGCATGGAAAAAATATCTGTATATCTATAACGCTTAGAAAGTTGACTGTCATGACATCAAGTACCGAGGCAATATCAGGAACGCGAACAAAAAGTGAAGAGATAAAAGCGCAATACAAAAAGTTTATTGGTAGGAAAATCCTGTTTATCTTCTTTTCCCTCTTCTTGATTCTTATTATCGCTGGTATAGCAGCAACAATCGGCTCTTTTCCCATCACCGTCACGGAAGTCTATTCAATAATATGGCGTTGTCTATTCCAGGAACCCGCGACCACGAAAGAGTTTGTTGTGTGGAACCTGAGGATGCCACGGATTTTAATGGGCATTTTAGCTGGCATGGGGCTTGCGATTGCAGGCACGATGATGCAAGGGATTTTAAGAAATCCGCTTGCAAGCCCTTTTACCATTGGTATCGCATCAGGTGCCGGATTTGGCGCCACTCTTGCTATTTGCTTTGGTGCAGGAATTGTCGATGGTGAGTATCTCATCATAGGCAATGCGTTCCTCTTCGCTCTTATTCCCACATTTATTATCTTAGGATTGGCACGCTACCGAAGCGCTACTCCCGAGACAATGATTCTCGCTGGTATTGCTTTATTCTACATCTTTTCTGGGTTAATCGCATTAGTATTATACTTTTCTGAAGCAGATCCGGCGATGGATGCCTACTTCTGGATGATTGGCAGTCTTGGTGGCAGGGCTTCTGAGTGGAACGCAGTAACATCCGTCTCTATTGTGCTAACAGGCTGTGTTATCCCACTTATGTGGAAGTCGTGGGACCTCAATGTGATGGGTGCGGGCGATGAGCGTGCAAAAAGTCTCGGCGTAAATGTCGAGCGTACTCGAGTCTTTATAATGCTGATTGCTTCTTTACTGACCGCAGGTATCGTCTGCTTTACGGGAACCATTGGATTTATAGGATTAGTCGCTCCACATGTATGCCGAATAGTTATCGGTGGTGATAACAGATTTTTAATCCCCGCTTCCGGTCTTTTCGGTGCTGCTCTTTTACTTGGCGCTGATACCGTTGCAAGAATAATCATCGCACCTATGATCCTCCCAGTAGGAATCTTGACATACATTATGGGCGGTCCTTTGTTTCTCTATCTCATAATAAGAAGAAAGAGGGAGTATTGGTGAAATGAAACTAAAGGTAAAAGATATAAAGTTTAGCTACGCAAGCGTGCCGATACTAAAGGATATCTGTATAGAGCTTGCCAAGTCGGAGATATTAGGCGTGGTGGGACCCAATGGCGCAGGCAAATCCACTCTTCTTCGGTGCATAGATCGGATCTTAACGCCACAAGAAGGTTGTATAATGCTGGATGAACATGATATTAAAAAGCTGCGTATGAGGGAATTAGCCAAAAAGATAGGTTATATTCCACAAAGCACTTCTAATGTCTTTCCCGCTACGGTCTTTGATACTGTTCTCATGGGCAGACGTCCCCATATCGGCTGGAAGAGTAGCGATGATGACATAGAAAAGGTTTTAGAAACGCTAAAACTGTTGAACATCGAAGACCTCGCTATGCGCGACATAAATGAACTCAGTGGCGGGCAACAGCAGAAAATATATATCGCTTGCGCGCTCACGCAAGAGCCTGAGGTCCTTCTGCTTGACGAGCCTACTTCTAACCTCGACATCCGGCACCAGCTTGAAGTGCTGGACATTATTAAAAAAATAGTGAGTGAGCGCGGCATCTCCGTAATAATGGCTATCCACGACCTCAATCTCGCTGCACGATATACCGATAGGATAATAATAATGAATGGCGGCACTATTTTTGCAGCCGGCGAACCTTTCTCTGTCCTTACTACCGAAAACATCAAATATGCTTATGGTGTCGAGGTGGAAGTAAACGTTCACGCTGGCAGACCGTATATCGTGCCGATAAGACCTCTGCGTTGAGTTTTTGTGTTTGTAAACTTTCCTTCACACCAACTATTTACGCTTTTTAGAACCGGCCAATAAGGAGCTAAAAGCGTATTTAAGCATTGAAGATTGTCTTTTCCTGGCTAAAGAGCGCAATTAATGTTTCGTTTTATTCTAACAAATCACAGAAGCCATTGGTTTTTTAGTTCTAACAAACATTAAATATCTAACACATGTTCTGGACATTTTTGGGCTTAATTGCCGGGTTTATATGCATAACCAGTTTTATCCCGCAGATGCTGAAAGGTTACAGAACCAAGAAACTTGATGACCTTTCGTACCTTTTGATGTTTTTCATGGGTTCTGGCATGTTCCTATGGATTCTATACGGGCTTCATATTGGCTCTATCCCCGTCATACTTACGAATATTATGGGCGTTGGCTGTAACATCCTATTAATCATTATGAAATTTAGTTATTCTAAGCGCGAGTAAACTGAGTGCATCTTTTGCTTTATTGTGCCTCCCTTATCCCTTCTTTCATCTATCTTTAAGGTCGTAACGACCCTTTCCGCACCTTGCTCGAAAACCGAGTCATGCACCACTTCAAACGCTTTTAAAACCAAAGCAATATCTTCTGCTTCAAATACTGTGCCCATGGCTGTAAGTTCAGGCTTCAATCCTAATTTTTTCAGCTCATCTACTGCTCTTGCCACGTATTTACTTACACTCGGCGTTTTTGTCCCTATGGGAACAACAGTAATTTCTGCGATTATCACTTTACTTTGCACAAGTATTAATGTTAGCTATACCCGTGTAATCGAGATTTCACGTTTCTTCGGCATTATCTGTCGCAGCAGTTCCTTCAATTGCGTATCGTTTATCTTGCCCTTTAACCTTCCGGTCTGCGCCAGCCCAATCAACTGATTCTCTAACACATCTGCAAATTCGGGCTTTGCCATTTTTATGTTATTTAAACGCTCCCGTGCGTCCGTTGTGAGAACCTGCCGTATAATATTCTTCTTTGCTTCCTCTAACTCCTGCCTCTTTTCTTCTTCTGCCGCCGCCCCTGCTTGCGACTGCTGCATCTCTTCATACTTCCTCTTCCTTATCTCATCTAATTCGTCTTCACTTGCCATTTTACGCTACTCCTGCTCCGTCTGATTTTCCATTGTCTTTATCCCATGCGCAGTGTCATCGAGAAAAGACTGTCCCTTCGGCGATATTATCCGCCCCTTCTTCCCTTTCTCCGGATTTACTACATACCCTGCCTGCTCTAACTGCAAAAGCACCGTCCTTATTATCTTACCCGAAGCTTCCTTAAACCGCCCTTTCTTCACTCCACGTCTATGTTTACTACCATAATACGTGCGTAGTCGCGCTACACCCACCGGTCCATTTATGTATATTTGCCGCAACACTGATCCACATCGCACATACCACCAATCGCTATCCTGAGGTGGTAACTCTTTGCTCACGCCCGTTTTTACATCCATAGCCCACTTTGGAAGATGGATCGCTTTGTTCTTTTTCAACTTCTCCGCTACATTCTTCACCAGTTCATCTGGCGCTACATCGTATGCTGTTGTCATTTTGTCGCTTCTATTATAATCACCGAAAAGTATAAAAACTTATTGAAGTGGACGTCAAAATTATCCGCAGCCGGAAGAGAAAGAAGACGATAAGTGCACGTGAAGTAGACGGTGTTATCCATTTATATCTCCCGATGGGTCTCTCGCGCGATGATGAGTTCAAATACGTGCAATGGGCGAAGAAACGGTTCGCGGCGCGGCAGCGTAAGGAAGAACTCAGAACTAATGATGCCGATACTGAGTTAGAAAAACGAGCACAAGAACTCAACAGACGGTACTTTGCGGGGGAACTCGCCTGGACAAAGATATGTTACACGACAGAGCAGAATGCACGTATGTTCGGAGTTTGTAACACGACAACCAAATCAATCCGGATTTCCGACAGGTTGCTGAAAATGCCGCAATTCGTGCATGATTATGTCGTAGTGCATGAGCTTGCACATCTGAAGGTGCCGCGGCATGGATCGGAATTCTGGACGCTCGTGAACCGTTACCCCAAAACCGAGCGAGCACGTGGGTATTTAATGGCGGTTGGAATGGAGGATTGAAATCAACCATAAAAAAATCCTTTTACCAAGAGTTTTCTTACCGTTCTTGGTTAAAGCATAAGAGAGAACATAATACAAAAAATCAAATTGCCGTATAAGAGTGCAGTAAAGAATCCAGCAGTGATAAAGAGTATAAATGGTAATTCGGGCGTGATCCAGACTTTAGCGCCAATCTTGCCCTGCGCATGATAAATCTTTAGCGCCTCCACCACTTCTGCATCTATATCTATACCACCAAAGATAAAAATCCGCTTTACGTCACCTTCATCCTCTTCATACGAATGCACTAATCTTGTATGCTTGTTCACCATATCGGAAAGCGTGTCGATACGTAATTTATAGCCGATGAATGCCAAACCGAAATTCCCCTTCAGCTCATCACGACGTAAAGTCAGAAGATTATAAACAAACAGTCCGAGGGGAGCACTCAAAGAGAGAAGCGCACCATTTAAAAGCGTGGTGACTGCAAATGGAAAAGGGTCGTGCATCATGAAAGAACTGAAATTGATGGGGAATTGATAGGAACAGAAAGTGAAACAAGGGTTCACGGGGATGAGCACGGAAAGGGCTATAAGACATTTCGCATCGGCACCACCGAAAAGGCGGAGTCTGAAGAATAGATAAGCCAAAACAAATGTGAAAAGGACGGAGCAAGTAAAACGGATGAGAAAGGGCATGCCCTGAATAAGAACATTGTAGAAGGCAATAGGGATCCCCACGGCGATCATGAGCAGCCAAAGCCGGTTTGTTACACTTCTCTTTTTTATGTCTGAGTAGCATGCGTAAATTAGAATGAGCGCACAAAATGTCACGCTGAATATATCTATTCCAATCATACAATAGGTGTAAGTTTTATTTGCGGATTGTTATCCGAAGTATCCAGCTCCATGGCATAGATCTCCGTTCTTGGACGCTCTCCATAGATGCAGGGTACGCCCGAGACAAATTTTGTTTTTATATGTACAGAAGCAAAAGAATCTAGCTCTTCACAGCCCCTTCTTCCCCCAAAGCACATTATCTTACAGCCCTGTCTCCGAATTAAAGACATTACTTCTCTAACCGCTGCATCGGCATCCTCTATCTCTTCTAAGTTGAGAAAGACGATACTCGTTTCACCCTTTATCCTATCCCTGAGATCCTTTATTTCCTCCACCATCTCTATATTAGTCCTATATTCCGGCTTCACAAAGGCAGAAATCTTATTTATGTCTTCTGTATGCATAGTCGAGGCGAAAATGAGGTCCCTACCGAGGTTGAGTGCATTTATCGAAAGAGCACATGTTAGAATATCATATGTGATATAGTCGCCTTCAAAAAGATTAAAACTACCATAGCCGCTTATAACCTGGTCAAGGTCTTTTATCCCTGTTGAAATTCTCATATCGCTGAGGTCTGGAATTGGGTCACGAATGGCTGGATTTTCTATCGCCACCTCTACACCTTTAAACTCGACAAAGCATTTAAAAATGCCATTATTAAGCGAGAAGAGGCGAACGGGATTTGTTATCAGACAGCCGCGTAGTTTTTGCATGAACATCCTTCTCACGCGACGCTCCTCATACAAGTCGCTTTCTATTACAACTACACCATCAACGAGATAGTCAAGAGCTGTTTGCCCTGTATATTCAACGAGTAGAATAATCTTCGTCTTTGTTCTCCTGGCGACATCACACAAATTATGTTCTAATTCCTCTTTATCCCTTTGCTCATAATATCCGGAGTAAAAAGCGATTGCCTCCCATGAATCAATGATAACAACCGGACTTTCCATCTTTTCTGTCCGTACATAAACGGCTTTTAGAAATTCAGGAACATTTGTATACTTAAGTGGCTTTATGGTGACACCCTGCGATGCCGACGCGTGTCCACCTCCTGACTGTGTAGCATCTATGATGTTATCAGGAGAGATCGCTTCCTTTATCCAGGGATGCTGCATGTATAGCGTATCGGAGTCAACTCTTGTGGCGAGATAAGTGCCATTTCCCTCCAGTGTGCTTAACAAAGTAAGAGCAAATACCGTTTTCCCTGACCCCGGTGCCCCCTTTATCAATAGCGTTTTTCCGTATTCATCCTTAAAGAAAGTATTGATCTCTGCAGGAATCCACGAATAATCCTCTATCATTTGTCTTGGGAATAATCTTTATAGCTTTTATTTATTTTGCCTTCTTTAATCTTTTACTTTCACCTATACATTTGTATAAACATTTTATAAAGCAAAGGTTTAAAAATTCAAAGGCGAAGAGATGCAAAGAAATAAAAAGACGAACCCGAGGATTGTTGGGTTAGTAGAGGAGTTAAAGAGAATTGCAAGAGAGAAAGAGGCTCCTATTTGGAGAGACATAGCGAAGCGGTTAGAGAAGCCACAAAGGCATTATGCCGAGGTAAACCTGAGTAAGATAAATAGGTATTCAAATGCGAATGATATGATAGTGGTACCAGGGAAAGTGCTAAGTGCTGGTGCTATAAATAAGCAGGTCACTGTTGCCGCATTGGGCTTCAGCAAAAAGGCGCATGAAAAAATCAGTGAGGCCGAAGGAGGAGCAGGAAAGTGCATAAGCATCGAGGAGTTGGTGAAGGCTAACCCAAAAGGGTCTGGTGTGAAGATAATCGTCTGAACATTTTAGAGATAAAACATTAAAAAAAGGTTTATCAAAGAAGCGATGAGTGAAGAGATGGAGATAATAGATGGGGCAGGGCACATCTTGGGCAGATTAGCGAGTGAAGTGGCTAATAAGTTGCTAAGAGAGAAAGAGAAGAGAATAACAATCGTTAATGCTGAACGTGTGTTAATAAGTGGTTCCAAAGTGGCGATATTTAAGGAGTACAAAAGGAGAAAGGATCAGGGTTCAAAAGAGCAAGGACCTTACTTCCCGAAAATGCCCGATAGAATACTGAAGAGGACTATAAGAGGGATGTTACCGTATAAGAGGGAAAGAGGTAGAGATGCTTTTTCACGATTGCACGTTTATCTTGGCATACCGGATGAGTACGCGGGGGGAGAAAGTACGCGCGTAGAAAGTGCAGATGCAGAGCGGTTATCAGTTGCGAAATATGTAACTTTAGGGGAGGTGAGTGAGAAGTTAGGATGGGTACCAAAGTAAAGGTAAAGCGGATAGTGAACCAGGTAGGGAAACGGAAGATGGCAATTGCGCGAGTAACAGTAAAAGAAGGTAAGGGTAGTGTGAGAATAAATAAGAAGCCTTTGGAGCTACTGGAACCAGAAGTGGTAAGAACAAAGATTTCTGAGCCGATGTTCATTGCTTCGGGACTGCCAGATGTTGCTGGTGATATTGAGGGCATCGAGGTGGATGTACAAGTGAAAGGCGGCGGTTTTATGGGTCGGGCAGAGGCAGCTCGGACTGCTATTGCGCGTGGGTTAGTAGATTGGACAAAGAACGAAAATCTAAAGGAAGTCTATCTCGACTACGATAGAAGCTTATTGGTCAGTGATGTGAGACAGAAGGAGCCGAAGAAATTTGGTGCAAAAGGTGCAAGGGCGCACAGACAAAAATCGTACCGGTAAACTGAACCATGATTCCAGTTAGGTGTTTTACATGCGGAAGAGTAATATCGGAAGTGTGGGATGAGTATAAGGAGCGGATAAAGCACGAAGACCCAGGTAAGGTAATGGATGACTTGGGGGTAATGAGATATTGTTGCCGGCGGATGCTTTTATCGCATGAAGAGTTAATAGACGAGATGGCACCGTATGGGTGATAGAGAAGAGGAAAGGGGTTGTAGGGTAGCTTGGACTATCCTTCGGCGTTCGGGACGCCGCGACCTGAGTTCAAATCTCAGCAACCCCATCTTGATAAAAAAGGGCTAAGGGGCGGTTTGTTTGGAAGAAGAGAGGGAAAAGTATACGAAATACGAAGAAGCACGTATTATAGGTGCAAGAGCACTGCAAATAGCCGCAGGTGCGCCAGTACTCATAGAGACAGACGAAATGGACTCCATAGAGATAGCGATACAGGAATTTGAGAAAGGAGTTATCCCGATAACGGTGAAGAGGTCAAGATAAAAGAGAATTGCAAAATGCGTTTACGCATCTATCCTCTTGAACAACATCTTCGGTTTCCCCAGCGCTTGCCCGCTCTCTATCGGCACCATTAACTCATCAAGCTTTGCGGAATGCACATCGCTTTCCATGCCAAGTTGACGCCACACCTCTGCCATCTTTTCCGGCATCACAGGTTCCAGCAATATACACACCGCTTTTAGTATTTGTAACACATTTTTTATTACTACTCCACACCTCTCTATACCTTTTTCGCCCTCCTTTATCAAATGCCAAGGCTCCGCACGCTGAAAATACCCGTTTCCAAAGTCTGCAAGTGACATCACAGCATCAACAAGCTTCTTGAATTCGTACTCTTCCACCGCGCTTATCGCGTCATCTCGCCTCTTCTCTATCGCAGCAAATACCTCTTCTTCTATATTTCCTTCAGGGACCTCGGCGAAATTTTTATGGGCAAAGGTAAGAACACGATGAACAAGGTTTCCGAGAACACCAACCAACTCATTGTTCACACGCAAGTAAAAAGAGTCCCATGAGAAATTCAGCTCCTTCGTATGGCTCGATTGCGAGACCAAATAATACCTTAACGTGTCGGGATGGAAACGTTCCAAAAACTCTTTTGTCCAGACCACGTTCCCTCTGCTCTTTGAAAAAGTCCCCCCGTTTATTTTTACCATACCAGAAGCAACGACGGCATCAGGCAGCGAATACTCCGCTCCTTTTAGCATCGCGGGCCAGAATATGCAGTGATGATAAATAATGTCAGTGCCAATGAAATGCACAATAACTGCTTTATCATCCTTCCAATATTTCCGCCAGTCCGTATCCGCGCCCTCCCTTCCCTTTAGTAACTCTTCAGTAAAAGAGATATACCCGATAGGTGCATCAACCCAGACGTAAACAACCCGGTCATCCCTGCCCGGAAATTTAACGCCCCATTCTAAGCTCCTCGTTATGCACCAATCCCGTAGTTCCTTCTTTACCCATTCCCGCGCATAGTTCCGGGCATTCAGCGTACCGCCCAATTTATCCAGATATGAGGACAGGAAATCGGCGAATGTGGAAAGTTTGAAGAAGAACTGCTCCTGGTCCTTGAAAACCGCGGCGTTTCCACAAATCTTACACTTTGGCTCTATTATCTCTCCAGGTTCAAGATGCTTTCCACAGCTCTGGTCACATTCATCGCCCCGTGCAATGGCGCCGCAATGAGGGCATTTACCTTCCACGTATCTATCCGGTAGGAACCGCCCACAGGTATCGCAAAATGCCTGTTTTGTAACTTTTTTATAGACATAATCCCTCTCTATCAACTTCTTCACTATCGCTTCCGTCCTCCTATGGTTGCTTTCCGAATCGGTCTGTCCGTAATAGTCAAAGTTCACATTCAACGCTTTAAACACTTGTCTGAAATGCTCATGATACTTCTCGACTACCTTTTCAGGTGTGATACCTTGCGCTTCCGCACTCAGCACAATTGGCGTTCCATGCGTATCGGAACCGCTAATAAAACGTACATCGTAGCCCATTTTCCGGAGCATCCTTACGTAGATATCCGCGGGGACGTAAGTCCTGAGGTGCCCTATGTGGCACTCACCATTAACATAAGGCAGTGCAGAGGTTACCAGAACTGGCTTATCAACTGGAATCTTCATCTCATTATAGCAATAATGTCTAACCAATATTAAAAAATAGGTATAGAATTGATCAAAAAAAGATCACATGCGCAAAGCTATCACCTTACGCACTACAATATGCTTTCGTTCTTCTCCGATGCGCTTATTTCACTGAAATATTTTCCAGCCAGTGTAGGACTTGTCCTCTTCGATTGCACGATGAAGATAGTCGTTGATACCCTCCATCATAGGGTCACTACCAGGCGGATAACGCCATCCAAAGAGAGTAGTAGCCCCTTCTGGTATCGGCACTGTTGTTGTATTTTCCGGCGGAAAAACGCTGTACGGATTCCTTTTTGAGTCATTGATTGCACGAAGAAGATACTGGTTGATACCTTCCATCATACCGTCCCGTCTTGTGAACATCTCGTCATCCCCTGCCCACTGTTCCGGTGGCTGCCACACTGGCACATCTGTTGGTATATCTAATGCTGGCATATTGAATGGGGTCCTCACAAATCCTCGTTCTTTAGCATACCGCCCTGTTGACGTTCGGACCTGATGGATTGCATTCGCTGTACGATATTCCCCCCGAGAGAATGTATACGCCTGACTGCTAACTACTTCTTGACTACCGATTGGCGTCTCGGTTTTGACAGCTTGTCCACTCGCGATTACTGTGCTAACAGCACAACTCAGGATAAATAGCCCTACTATGGCTAATGCCCCCAACCTCTTTGCTCTATTCATGTTGTTACCTCCTCTGTTCTATTCAGCATTAATAACTAATATCCCTGCCCCTTTATAAACTTTTCCCTTCCTTTTATCTTATTTCAGTCTTAAACCTTAAGTTATGGGGAGTATATAACAGGTTTGTGATGAAGAAAGTAGGCATTGCCGATACTACATTTGCAAGGTATGATATGGGTGCAGCGGCAATAGACGAACTGAAGAAGACTGTATCGGTGAAGATAAAGCGGTACACCGTCCCGGGCATAAAAGATTTGCCCGTGGCAGCGAAGAAGTTAATAGAGGGGGAAGGATGCGATATTGTGATGGCGTTGGGCATGCCCGGACCTAAGGCTATAGACAAGCAATGTGCACACGAAGCCTCGCTTGGTATTATAGCGGCACAACTTCTCACTTCCAGACATATAATAGAAGTGTTTGTACATGAAGACGAGGTTGAGAAAGAGATTGAGCTGGCATGGCTTGCAGACCGCCGCGCAAGGGAACATGCGCAGAACGTGATTAAACTGATTTTCATGCCCGAAAAGTTGGAGCGAGAAGCGGGGATGGGGAAGAGAGAAGGGTTTAAGGATGCGGGACCTTTAGGATTATAACCCTAACGCTAAGAAAAAAAAAAGGCGTCAAAAGCAATTTAATTTTGATACCGCTTTTTTAGATGAAATAAGAACCACCCGACTTATCTCTGAGTCATCCGCAATCCTGTATTCCTGCCCTTGAGCAGCTAAGCAATCTACAATCTCACCGGCAAATTCCTTCACACGTGAATGCGTGGGCATGGCGTCCCGGCTTAACCGTTTCCTTGAATATCCAATGTGCATATATGCCTTTACCTCGATAAAATTGGGATTCGCTATCTTTAACAATTCTGCGTAGCCTTCGGGATTCAACATGTTCACCCCTTCCACGCAGGTGATTCTTATCACTGTTCTACCCTTCTTCCTTCTCAGCTCTTCCAACGATTCGTTTATACGAGACCAGTGGTCAGCGTGAGAGACTTTATTATAAACGAGTTCATCGGGTGCATTCAAGGATAAGTACAATTGAGTAGGGCTTATTTCTCGCACCACTTCTGGATTCGTGCCGTTTGTCACCACAAACGTGGTCATATCGCGGGCATGGAATTCCTCTATGAGTTCCTTCAGATAAGGGTACAATGTAGGCTCGCCAATGAGCGAAATAGCAATGTGTTTTGGATGTGTAGCCTCAGTAAAAACATCCATGTTCGTCCTGGGTGAGCCCTTGAAGCCAGAAATGAGCCGCTTTTGCTCTCTCAGGCATCCCTCTACTATCTCAGCGGGAGAATCCCAGACGATTGCACGCTTTTTTGTCCCTATATTGAACGCTTCAAGAGGGCGCCAACAATGAAGGCAGCTCTGGTTGCAGAATATAGAAGGCGTCATCTGGATGCACCTATGCGCACTGATGCCGTAAAATTTACCCTTATAGCAGTTTCCTTCGCCTCTCATTGACTTCCATAACCACAGACAAGTTTTCACCGCACTGTGCTTGTGCGTTCCCACGAAGTGATAACCCTGTCGCTCCAATGTTCTTTCCATCTTTTCATCGTAATTCAATATAACCCTCTGTCCCATTTACAAGTACCTCCCCTCCATCCCGTATCCGTTCAATCGGATCAATCTCAAGCGAATCAACCACAGGTATCTCCGCTATAATCGCACCTACTGCCACTATCGTATCTACACGACGAGTAATCATCGCAGCAGGACTTTTTCCATGCTTTTTAAGCTGGTATATCACATAAGAGCCAACGGTTGAACCTTTTCCACTCGGAAATATCAAAATCCGGTTTGTTATCTCTTCTCCATAGACATCAAGCGATTTATCTATGATAATGCCCGTTTTAGGATCCACAGCACCGAGGAACGAGATTCTTTGCTTAGATATTAAGGCTTTCCCGGATGCTATTCCTTTTGAGATGCTTCTCCCTTTTATCCTGCTTCCCTGCATTTTTCCCCGTATTTTATGGTCAAATTTTGCCTCAGTCCGCTACGCTATCTATCTGCTTAACCATCACCTTATTCATAAACCAGAGAGCTTTATAAGGATAAAGGGAGAAGGGGTATTGGAGATTAAGGGTAATAGAAATGGAAGAAAGAGAGAGCGATGAGGGTGGAAGGGAACAGCAAGCAGAAATGCAGACTTTAGCATTAACTTTACGACAATATCAGGCGCAGGCGCAGGCAACGTCTCAGGAATTGCTCTTTGTTCAGCAGGCGATAGTCGAGCACGAGAAGGCGATAGAGACGATAAAACAGTTGAAGAAATTGAAACAGGGTGACGAACTAATAGTGCCAATAGGCGCGAATTCATCAATTTATGTCACGCTTAGTGCTACCGATAGTGTAATAGTTATGATAGGAGGAGGGGTAAGCGCGGAAAAAGATCCTGATTCCTCTGCGCAGTACCTCAATGAAAAGAAAGAAGAGTTAGAGCTGTCACAGCGAGAAATGACGGGAATAATGCAAAAGATAGAGCAAGAGGCGCAGAAGGTACAGGCGAGGTTACAAGGGCTCGCATCAGGATCGTCAGGACAAAGTCAGATGTGAACAGGCAGACAATAAATCACAGAAAATATCCGGGCAACTTGTATAGATATATTATAGATATGTAACACAGAAAAGTGAAAAAATCGTTTAGAGGGACCGGTAAGATACCATTTCAGAAGACGCGTAAAGTACCTTTTAAAAGAACGGGCAGTAGGGTAGATGAGATATTGACCATCATTCTGGTCATCGCGATTATCATTGCGATCTCCATGACCCTTTATGTCATAATAACGCCGAAACAGGGCGAGAAGTTCACGGAATTTTATATTCTCGGTCCTAAAGGAAACGCCACAGATTATCCTACGGATTTAAAACTCGGAGAGGGTGGGAATGTGATAATAGGCATTGTAAATCACGAATATGCCAACACATCCTATCGTCTGGAAGTGCGGTTGAATGGAGATGTTATAGATGAAAAAGCTGTTGAGTTATCGCATAATGAAACTTGGGAGACCCCTTTCATGTTTAGAGCGAAGAAGAAAGGAGAGGATCAGAAGATGGAATTCTTATTGTATAAAGCGGGGGAGCAACCGGTTTATCGCTCACTTCATCTGTGGGTGGATGTTGAGGGAGAATTGAACTGAATATAAAAGCCCGGTTCATTTTATACAACAGTATAACAGAAGTAAATTTCTGTTTGTTTAGCTAACCACAGATTACACCGATTTCCACGGGAAATATTAATATGGATCAGGCGTAAGCACTCTATTGGTTTTTTATCCCCTGCTAACCCATAATTCTTGTGCTAATCTCGTGGAATCTCGTGGTTTTTTCGATTAGCTATACAAATACGTAAATTTTATTCTTTTTAGCGAAAAGAGATAAACATGTACAAAAGATAACTGAGAGGTAGAGATGCCCGTAATAAAACTGTTTTATGAAGATTTGGAAGCCCTTACCGGTGTGAGCATCGAGAAGATAAAGGAGCGACTGCCACTGATGTGCGCGGATGTAGAAAGAACAGAAGCCGAGTATATGGATGTGGAGTTTTTCCCGAACAGACCTGACCTTTTCAGTGTAGAGGGCGTTTCTCGTGCTCTGAAACAGTTTCTGGACATCGAACCGGGATTGGTTACATACGAGGTGGCGAAATCGGGGATAGAGATGGTTGTGGAGCCTTCTGTTCTAGAAGTGCGACCTTACCTCGTTTGTGGTGTGGTAAGAAACGTGCAGTTCGATTCAATGGCGATAGAATCGCTGATGCTCTTACAGGAGCATTTGCATCGCGGAATAGGTCGTAACAGGGAGAAAGTTTCAGTGGGTGTGCATGACTTAGCGGGCGTGAAACCACCGTTCCGGTATCTTGCAGTTGATCCCAGCTTCTCTTTTGTTCCACTAGACTTTGAAGAAGAGATGAGCATGGCGGAGATTTTAGAGCGGCATCCAAAGGGTATTGGTTTCCGCTATATTCTCGAAGGCAAGGCTAAATATCCGTTGATTCTGGATTGCGGAGGAAAAGCGCTTTCGTTCCCGCCCATTATCAACGCAGAGCGGACAAGGGTGACCGAATCCACGACGGACATATTTATAGAGGTTACAGGCTTAAATGATAACGTTTCGAGGGCACTCAATATTATAGCATGCGCGCTTGCCGATAGAGGAGGGCAGATTCAATCGGTGATGCTTCGCTTCCCGGGCGATAAAAGCGGTGAGCAGAAAGAAACACCCCGTTTTGAGATCAAGACGAAGGAAATATCAGTGAAAGAAGTCACTTCGCTTACAGGTATTGACTTGAGCGTGGAGGATTGTAAGAAGTGCTGTGAGCGAATGGGACTTGGCGCGAAAGTGAAAACAGAAGGGATGTTAGAGGTGAATATTCCTGCTTATCGGTATGATATACTCCACACATGGGATATAATTGAGGACATCGCTATTGGGTACGGTTATGACCGGATAAAGCCTGTGATTCCTGGTACGATGGTCATAGGCGAAGCGCATCCGATAGAAGAGAGAAATAGAACTGTAAGAGAAATAATGACAGGCTTAGGGTATTTTGAGGTGTTGACATTCACATTGACCTCAGAGCGGAAGCAGTTTGAGCTGATGCAGAGGGAGAGGCTAAAAGTTGCGAAGCGTTTTGATCAAACTTTTTCAAAGTTTGCTGTAAAAGTTGCATCTCCGATAAGCAGCGAGCATACGATGCTTAGATGCTCTATTATGCCGAATTTGCTGGAAATCCTTTCGTTTAACAAGCATCGGGACTTGCCACAGCGTATTTTTGAGGTGGGGCCGGTAGTGCTGAACTTAAAAGAGGAATACAGGCTTGCGGGTATTTCAACACATGCGACTGCGAATTTCGCGGAGGTGAAGTCGGTGGTTGATACGGTGCTGAACGAGCTGGGGTGGGCAGATGCAGAAGTAGTGGTGTCTGAGGATAGGGCGTTCTTAGAGGGTAGAAGAGCGGATATATTATTAGAAAACAAATTTATAGGCGTTTTTGGCGAACTTCATCCAGAAGTTATTCTGAATTTCGGGTTGAGTTATCCTGTGGTGGGATTTGAGATAAGTATATTTAAAGATTAAGGCGCTTCTGTAATCGGTTTTTATTGCTAAATAATCCTCGCACCTACCGCCGATATTCTACTTTCTTTTACTTCTCCGAACTCTTTCAATGCTTCACTATCGCCAACGATAAAAACCGTTTCTCCCAGCATCGCTACACTGGCAACCTTACCTTCCGCATCCACCGCCTCTATCGCATCCCGACATTTATCACTTATTAAGCCGCTTCGTAATGAGAACGCCCTTGATACCAGCATGAAATTATCTAAATTCCGTTTTTTCATCAGCTCTTTCAGTGCGGCCTTACCTGCTTCGTTTATCCTACGCTTCAGGAAATCATCCGCTAAAACTGCTTTTGTTGATTTCGTTCCGAATGTAACAGAGCTTATTTTTTCTTCTACATCTGGACTCGGTATCTTCTCAACCACACCTATTCCGGGAGGACCTGGCTTTCTTCTTATCACCACACCGCCGTATGCTTCAGCGATTACATCGCCTAAGCCTGTACTGTTCTCCACTTCTGCGAGATGTGCTATTTGCGCTACTTCGCTAAACGTCATATTAAGCGACAACAACTCGTTTAGTGCACGGGCAGTGCTGAGCGCACCCGCACCACTTGCCCCAAAGCCACAGCCTACCGGAACTTCAAAGTTCGTTGACACTGTTACATAAACCTCCCGCTCACATTTCCCTATCATACTATCAACAACGTATTTAGTGGTACCCGCCTCCTCTGTTTCTACACCGTTTATTCTTAGCTCTGTTCTTGCCTCCAGAGGGACATTAAGAGAAACTTCAGACACGCAACCCGCATCTAATACGATGCCACCGCCAACACTGCCTTTATACAACGGATTTTTATTATCGCATATCCTAAAGAAGCCCGTGATGTGCGAGGGCGAATATGCCTTCACAATCCGTTTCTCAAAACGGGGCGCGGTGCCAAAAGACTCAGGATTTATCATTTCTTGCTATCCTCTACGATTTAATAAACAGATGAGAGATTATATTTTTAGTATATGAGAGAAATGGCAGGCATAATCTGTGGAGAGGGGCGGAACTGTGACCCCGAAGTGTTAGAGACGGTGATAGAAATAGCGGTGGGAATAGCGCGACACAGTGTAGAGCGGGGGCGGGTAGGCGCACTATTTGTGGTCGGTGACGAGGAAGCGGTATTGAAGAAATCCAAACCCTTAATCTTGGATCCACTTGCAAATTACCCAAAGGCGATGAAGGATATAAGGAATGCAAACGTTCAGGGAACTTTAAACGAACTGTCGAAACTGGACGGTGCATTTGTCATCAGTGCCGATGGCTATGTTCTTTCCGCAGCGAGGTACATAGAAGCGGGTTCCCATGATATAGACCTTCCAATGGGGTTTGGCAGCAGACACATGGCTGCTGCTTCTATCTCGAAAGAAACAAACGCCGTGGCTATTGTGGTATCAGAGAGTGAGGGCGCGGTAAGATTATTTAACGATGGCGAGTTGGTGGGCGAGATAATCAGGGGGATATGGGATTTGGAGAAGATAAAGCCGCATATAAGAGGTAAATACGAGAAGATAGTGGAAAAAGACTTGAATTTGACGATGATGGTGAAGAGAACTTAAAAGATCAACTACGCCATCCCGAAGCAAAAATAGCATATCATATTTTACGATTACAACGAAAGAATAGGAGCAAGGGTAAATCAGGATTGCAGTATATACTCTAAAATGCTTCACGCAAGGGCACCTGAAGAAGGGAAGAATAGCTATTATTTTTTGCGCTTGTTTTGTTAACCACAGGATTACACCGATTTCCACAGGAAAAGCAATAAAATGGTTCAGACGTAAGCACTTTATTGACTCTTTTATCTCAGGTTAACCCCCAAAATCCTTGTGTGATTCTCGTGGAATCGCGTGGTTTATTTGCCCCTGCTATACAAATACCCTTTGTTAGAGTATCCCCACTTTTCCCCAGCTTCCCCCGCA
This sequence comes from Candidatus Methanophagales archaeon, assembly GCA_029241965.1. Lineage (GTDB taxonomy): Archaea > Halobacteriota > Syntropharchaeia > Alkanophagales > Methanospirareceae > QENJ01. The sequence goes on along the minus strand of JAPWVK010000147.1, from coordinate 14,951 downwards.
TTTCCCCTCCACATATCCTCCACATTTTCTCGACACGAAATGTACCCTATTTAAATGTTGATTGCACAGAGGGGAAATACACCTGTTTCCGACATATGCTTTTATATACTCAAACTTCCCACCTGTATCACAGGAGGTAAATAAAAAAGAACATGAAAACAAAAGTAAGAGAAGGAAAAGTGATAGTAGGGATAGCAATGGCGGCGATAATGGTCGCTTCGATATTCGCTATGGTCGCGCCTACCAGTATGGCAGGAACGAATGGGGGTTTTTCTCCAGAGGAAGAACCTGCTTCTTCGATTAGGATATACGGTGACGTGCAACCACATGGGAATGCTCCAGAGCGATATATCAATTTTGAGGAACCATTTGACCCGACAGTAATACCAAAAGATTCGATTACGTACAATCCAGCGATTATTGAAGAGAGCGGAGAAGAGGGGGAACCATATTACCGTGTATTAGTAGGTAATGCGATCGGCAGTCCAGAGAACGCCCGTGAGAAGATATTCTTGAGGTCATGGTACGAGCCCTGTGGCCAGTACAATGGTCCAAGAAAGAATGACTCATACCCAACAATAAACATGGAATACACTTACATGCTGCTGAACACATTGTATCTACCAATAACGGGCACAGCACCAAATACACAATTTTTAATACCAACATGTGAGATTGATACACAAACAGGACTCGGTGCATGGAAGAGCGGAACAAATGTTGACAACACAACCACGCTTGCAAAGGTTAGTGGAAATGTTGATCCAGACGGTACAACAGTACGAGGGAACATTACTCTCGAGAAGCAATTTACTCCGGTTTTAGGATCTAATGTGCGGTTCTTTGACCACTATGTGGAACTCACCACGGTCAATGAAGAAACTGATGACTACGTTATAAAAGTGGGGTATACAGGAAATAAACTGGACGATGCAGAAAAAGGCTGGATCAGTATAGGTCCTCAACAAAAGATATACTTCGACCGTCATAACAACGAGCATACCCTTGCGAACCACGATGATCCCACAAAGCCGCTATGTACATGGTATGTACGCCGAAATGGACCTCTTATCTGTGTCGGTAAGGAGCTAAACTGGGGCGATGTGTTCTACGTTGATGCAGTAAGATACGATGTAACGGCAGTCGCAGTGCTTGATACAACAGATGACGATGTTTCTGAAGCGGATGCTTTCAAGTTCATAACGCTGAGGACGAAGCTGCCGAAGGGTGATGATGGTTCTGTTCGTGATGAGAGCATTGTATCTACACAGTTTATAGACTGTATCGCGAAATCAGAGTTAATACCGCTGCTTCCACCGTTTAACATGAACCATGAGATGGTTGACGACATAGACATACCGTTGTGGACAGATGCTACAGAAGAAAGAGACTGGACAAGGCAGGATTATGCAGGTACCAAACTCGATACGGACGACGATATGACAGATACAAATGATAATCAGCACTGGATAGCATACGATGTCAATGAGCGTGTAATTGATAACATAGACCCCTTAGAGGTTACATACATCGAAGAGCAAGAAGAACAGCGATATTCAACGAATTTACTGGAGAAGCTGCAAGAGGACTGGAAAGGTAAAGAGCAAAAGGATTTATTCCTTGTTGTTGATTCATCGCAAAACCTGGCTATGCACGGATACTTTGATTTGCAGATAGAAGGTTTAGCTTCAGCGATATACGAAATACCTCAGGATGGCACTGTCTCAGTGTGTGTGATTCAGTTTTCGGACTTTGCCAAGGTAGAAGTACCACTTACTACAATAACACCAGACACAGTCAACAGCGTTGCAATGAAAATACAGAATATGAAAGCAATAGACAAAGACACCAACATGACTGCAGCATTCGACAAAATAAAGACACTCATAGAAGAAAATCCTGATGCCAGTGCAAGCCTGCAGATAATTGATATATCCAGTGATGGAGGCATACCAATCGGAGATGCTGATGCAACATTGGCAGCGAAAGACGCTCTAGTGGATATTGATCCTGGTAATATAGTAATAAACGTATTCGGGCTAGGAGACGCAGAGATTGATGACGGCTTTTTGAAGAGCCTAGTATACCCACAACCATGGAATATCCCACCGGGTTTCTATATTTTTGCAGAGGATTCAGAGATCATCGTGGATAAAACCATAGAGAAGATCAGAGAAGAGGCAGGAGGACTAATCGTAGAGTCATGGACGAAATTCGATATTCAGTCACTACCAGATCAGTATACCGAGTTCGTGCTGCCGGCACTACCAGACTATTATACAATACCAATAGCTGGTGAATGGCCAGTTGAACTTGATGGTGATTACATCATCACGACTTCGTGGATTGCACCGCAAGCAACAGGAGACTTGTACGACAACAAAAGAGGTGGAGATTCCACTGAGCAGAGAGTCGCGTTCTCATACGACAGAGAGGACAGTTGGGACAGCGAGGACGTCAATGACATCTATGTGTACTATGATGAAGAGCTCAAGGAGGGCACCATAAAGATATACGGTAATGGCAGTGACAGCACGTTTGGAATTACCAATGATTGCAACATCGAGCAGTACGAGAACTGGGAAGAGCCATTCAATCCGACAGCGATAAGAAAGGATTCGATCACCTTTGATGCTGCGATACTACCATATAGCCCAGAATATCCAATGAATGCACAGGATGAAAACAGTGACCTGAAGGAGTACTTAAGAGCATGGTATGTGCCTGAGTACGAGTTCTATGGCTTGCATGAGATGATCGGATTAGCACCAGCAATAGTTATCGAGACGACATATATGCTCATTGATTCGCAGGACAAGAAACCACATCATGCAGATGTAGACAGTTGGTTCCCATTCCCCATCGTATCAACAGATAAGCAGATAGGGCTTGATTCGTTTGAGAACACAGGTGTCGAGTCTGTAAGGGAAAACCTTGTAAGACTAGCAAACATATCTTGCGACCCATCGGACATGGACGGGTTACTACCGAAAACAACAAACGGAACAATAAGTATAGAGAAGACATATATCATGGCGGAAGGCGATGAAGTGCAATTCCTTGACCACAGTCTGTTATTCGACGGATATGACATATCTGATAGCTATCCGATGGTGTTCATATCGTACTACGGTAATTCCGAACCAGAAGACGGCAGACAAAACTATTTAGAAACTAATGAAAGAAAGTACTTCGGTAGACATAGTTTAGAAACAACAAAAAAGCACCCAGATCGAACATGGTATGCTCGGTACGATGGACGCTTTTCAGGAGATAAGGCACTGATCACAGTGGGTAAAGAATTACAGAGAGGAGACATCTTCTACGTGGACGGAGTGAGATACGAGATACCCGCGATAGAGGTTCTGGACAACGATGGAAACAGAGAGGATTGTGAGAAGTTCAAGTACATAACATTGAGAACACCACTACCAAAGAATCTTGGCGATGGCGAAGACACTCTGAAACAACATTATCTGCCATGTGCAGACTCGCAATGGCTCACGAAGGTTGAACCTTGCTATCCGCTATTGGCACTACCAGTGCTTCCACCGATGAACATGGATCACGACATCGTGGACGATACCGATGTAGTACTGTGGCAACCATTGAAACTACTGGACAAGTGGCCTTACGGCGATAAAGATACCGGAAAAGCAGGCAGAGAGTACTTCCCGTGTGGAGAACGCTACCTGACGATGCAGTATCCACCGGCAGCATGGTTGAAATTCTTCCGTGCAGTGCCGATTGATACAGACGGAGATATGACTACGCCAAGGATACCATCAGATTGGCAGTTATGGAGCGACTATGGAGGTCCGTTCTATCCGGGCGACGTAACAGTAGCAATGCCAAATGGCTGGCAGTGCTGCGAATGCGGAATACCAATGCCGCTGCCTAGTAGATTCACGGTCTTTGACATTGAGCACTGGATTGCAAACGATGTTGACGAGCGAATCATAGGTCCTATGGATCCGTTGGCGTTCTGCTGGAAGGATGAAATGCCCGAGCCGAGATATTCGACTAGCTTGCTAGAGATACTGGACGAGAATGGTCTTATCGAGTCATGGACAAAGTTCGACATACAGACGATACCAGACGAGTACACCAGGTTCTATCTGCCTAAGATACCATCGTTGAACCCCGAGGTTTACGTGGGCGGCGAATATCAACTCACATTCGAGCCGGATATACGTGGTAAATTGGGTGATCCGCGGAACAAGGCACGTCAGGGATGTTATCTGATAACGACTTCGTTCTTTGCGCCGAATGCAAAAGGCGACTTGAACCGTGCTCAGTCATACCCAGCGAGAGATAGGTTCGCATTCACGTACAACCCAGAGGATGACACAGGAATCTACATGAACAAGAACCCAGTGATACCGGATCATAACGGAACAGACAGTTGCGAAATTCTGCTCGATGTGGGGCAGAACTACGTGTCACTATCTGTACTGCCGGACAACAACAGCAGAGATCCAAACGCGATTTTCGGTCGTGACGTGGAAGTATGGGACTACAATCCAGCAACCGGCTGGGACAGTGCAGACGAAATCGAAGCAGGAACAGGCTATTACATCTACAACCCATGGTCGCCAAAGACAATTACAGTGTACGGAACAGGCGTGTCGCTAACGTGGAACGAGATATACAACAATTTGCAGCCAGGCTGGAACCTGATAGGACCAGGCAACGAGACTTTACCAATGAATGGTAAGGACAATGGCATACCATTAGGTGCAGTGATACTGAAATACAGACAAGGATTCCCGTACCCATATGACTTCATGTCATTGATACCAGGACCACCAGGCGAAAAACTCGAACCAGATCAGGCATACTGGACATACAAAATATCGTAAACAAAAGGAAAACTTTAGTAGGTGGATAAGGATAAAACCTTATCCCTCCTTCTTTTTATTTTTTATGGGAAGGATAGATAAAAAGCGAAAGATTTTTATCTTGTGTTGTGAACAGTTAAATAGGAGGTATTATAGAAGATGACAATAAGAATATGGGCAATTTTAGCAGTTGTTTTATTTGCACTTCCTGCTCTTGCAGGGGCACAGGGAACGGGAGAGGACAGAGCGAGTGACTGGGTGACAATTAGTGCGAATCCCGCTGAAATACCTGCCGATGGCAATTCCACGTCAGAGATAAAAGTGGTGGTTCGGTGGCCGGAAGAAACTGAATATAGTGGTGAACCTGCGGAGGATGAGACTGTGATTATGTCTATAATGGAGGGAACATCTGCTTGGCTTACCGATGCTGGAAATGAGAGCAATACCGGCACCATTATTAACGTAATCACAGATGACAATGGCACCGCAATCGCGCTACTATCGGGAAATGAAACGGGAGTTGCAGGGATTTACGTACGGTGTCTTAGTGACGGATGGAATTTGACGGAGGTGACGTTTCTGGAACAGGGAACAGTAGCAACAGCAACAACTTCAGGCAATGGCGTAGCGAGCGAAAGTAGCGAAGTAGAAGCATCATCAAATGCAACGGCTACTACACCAGCGGTAAATGAGACTATCACACCAACAGCGAGTCCCGAGGCTTCACATGAGGCAACGCCAGCACCGACAACAACCCCTGCAGAAACACCAAAGCCAACTCTAAGTCCAACGACAAAGCCGTCAACCCCTGGATTTGAAGCCGTTTTCGCTATCGCAGGACTACTTGCAGTCGCGTATTTAGTGCGGTGGAGAAGGAAGGACTGAAACGAATAACCAATTTTCTTTTTTTCTTTTTTTTGATCACGCGCTTCTTTAGAAAAGAAAGAGTAACTAACGGATGTTTTCCTTGTTTTCAGACTTGAAATCATGGTGTTTGTTTAGCTAACCACAAGATTACACAGATTTCCACGAGAAGATAATACTCGGGATCAGGCTTAAGTGCACTATTGGTTTTTTTATCCCATGTTAACCCCCAAAATCTTGTGCTAATCTTGTGAAATCTCGTGGTTTTACCCCTGTATACAAATACAAATTATAATTCATTTTTACTGGTTTCGCACCCATTTTATCAGCACCTGCTATCTCCACCGGAAATGTACCCGAAAAGCATATAATAGGATAAAACAACCTGTTATTATCATATAGAAACAACACTGAAAAAGGAGGATGAAATGAAAGGAAGAGGAATATTTATTGCAGCGATTTTAGTGATTTCTGCTTTTGCATTGACAGGAGTGAGCGCAGCGGAAAAGGTGGATTTGTTCTTGTTACTGGATGGGTCCAATAGCATTAGCCCTGCGAACTATTCTATACAATTGAACGGATACGCTGATGCTATATCAAACTCATCGGTAACTCCACAAAATGGTGATATCTCGGTTTGTGTAATCATGTTTGGGTATTTCCCCCCTAACCAAATTAAGGGGCCACGTTCCCCACCATATTACGCTAATGTGGAAGTGCCACTTACAACAATCACAAACCAGACCGTTGCCGATTCCATCGCTGACACGATATTGGCTATGACGCAGCCCGGGGATCATACCCCCATGCCAAGAGCATTCATATTAGCGAACGAAACCTTAACGGATTACGTCTCAAGAGGAAATACCTCCCCAGATGTTAGGCAAATAATAGATATATCAACAGATGGGCGACCAAATTGGATATGTGGTGGAAATAGGGAAGAATACCAACCGGCCGTAGATGCAACATATGAAGCGAGGGATGATGCGATACAGAAAGGGTATTTTGACGAAGTGAACGTTCTCGGTGTTGATGTCATTGATGAAGCTCGCCCACCCGCGCAGCCATATAACCGTGAATTCTTGGTTAAGTTGAATTATTCACTTAAACCAGCTAATCATTCCGGGTTTTACATGGAAGCACCAAATTGGGAGGCTTTCCCTGAAGCAATAAAAGAGAAGATGCAAAGGGAATTAAAACCACATGTCAGCATCACTAAAGACGTCAATAAATCAACATGCAACTGTAGTGACGTGCTAAGCTATACAATAACCTATAGGAACGATGATAACGAAGACCTTACAGAAGTCGTTTTAACCGACCCGATTCCCACAGATACCACTTTAGTTGATGGAAGCATATCCGGTGGTGGAAAAGTAGATGCGGGCAAAATCGTCTGGAACATAGGCAACTTGTTGATTGGAGCAGAGGGAACGCAATCGTTCGATGTAACGGTTCACGACTATCTCCAAAATGGGACATTAATAACCAATACCGCCACGATAGACACAAATGAAACAGAACCGAAAAGCGCCTCTGCGAATACGACGGTTTTAGTGCCACCAGTGCCACCGAGTTTTGAACTATCTGCGTATAAGACGGTTGATAAGAGCTTTGCTGCTCCAAATGACACGCTCAGTTACCGGATACACTATAACAATATCGGAACCGGAACGCTTACAAACGCTACGATACATGATACGATACCAGCGAACACCACTTACATATCAGAAAGCATGGGCTTAAACGGCGTTGATCTGACCGACGCAGCGGATGATGACGCGGGAACCTATTATCCTGTGAATAACACGCTGATATGGGATATCGGCACGTTGGCACCAGGAGTAGGTGGAGATGCAACGTTTGAAGCCAAAATAAATGCTTTTGTGCCTGCTGGAACGCTCATAACCAATACCGCTATCTTGACTACTAATGAGACAGAGCCTATAAATCGGTCGGCGATAACAAAGATCAGAGGGGTTCCAGAGCTACCAGTACTTATGCCAGTAGGTATCGCGGCTTTGATTGGACTTCTGAGCCTGGTTGCAATAAGAGGTATGAGAGGAAGACGCAGATAAGGCCGTCTTCCCTTTTTGTTTTTATTCTCGCACTGTAAAATAAGTTGGAATAGTTAAACGTTTTTCAACTCTCTCTCTTTCTTTGCATTTATGACGGCCCGAAAAAAGGGAAAAGGGGGCAGAACGCAGAGCAAGAAGAAGGTGGCGCATAGTGATAGCGATAAAACCCCTGCGAAAAAGGGTATATTAACCACCGTATGGGTAATAGCAAAAGAGAACGGGGAAGCAATAAAGTACGTGGCTCTTTTCTTAGCTTTTTGTTTCGCGTTTTATATGGTTTATTATGCTATAACCGTTAGCGGCTCGGGGATAATGGTGCATGTGAGGCACGTCACCGCATTAATTTTAGGTGCTATCTTCTCTTTGGTGGGGATGGACGTAGTTGTGAGGGGCAACGTGTTAACAATCAATGGCTTCTCGATGGAGATAATAGACGAATGTACCGCAGTTTTCTCCTCTATCGTTTATTGCTCCTGCGTATTAGCATATCCCGCAACGCCAAAGCACAAAGCTCTGGGCATCCTCTTCGGCGTACCCAGCCTCTATGCAATAAACCTCCTTCGTATTTTCGTATTGGCTCTTGTTGGCATGCACAATCCCAAGATGTTTGAGTTTATGCACGTGTATCTGTGGCAGGCTTCTTTTATCATATTCGTGGTAGTGCTCTTTCTGATATGGCTGAAGGTGGTGGTGGCAGATGGCGAAGAATAAGCGTAGGGGAATTGGGGGGAATAAGGAAGCGAAAACAGATGAAAAGCCGCCGGCAAATGGTAAATGCGATATTTTAAATTTAACTAAGAATCAAATTTTGATCTTCTTGCTGGAGTTCCTGGTTGTCTCCGCGGTAGTTTTAGTTGTATGGTATTATTATCTCGGCGAGTACTATCAGAGCGCTATTTTCTTCTGCGCAAGACCCATTTTACTTGCGATGAGCTGCCCTCCCGCTCTTATAGACATCAGTTTTTCTCATGTCGCGCAGGAGAGTGGCTACCTTATTAATTTCAATTTAGTGCCGTTAGTAGCATTAGCGATAGCAACGCCTAACTTAATACCGAGGAAGCGACTTGAAATGCTTGCAATAGGTATTCCGATTCTATTTCTTCTGCACATCCTCGATCTCGTGGCACATTTTCCAATGGATGTTTATGGGTCAAAACTTGCGCAGATGGTCGTGTATTCAATAGGAGTCAGCGAAGTAGCGGTGCCGTTTATTATATGGTTTGCAATAGCTGTCCTATTCCGCAGCACGGGGAAAAAATAGAAGATGGCAGTCACCTATTCTTCTTTAGTGCGTCTTATCGCATCTAATAGCCCATGAGCATAGTTTATACAGCCAAAGGCAGTGAAGTAATCGCCCTTATTAAGATAATATTTCGTATCCTCAAAGTATCCCTTGGCTAGTTCTACCACTTCTTCCTCCTTGCCTTCGAGCGATAAAGCGCTCAGTTCTGTTATGCTCTTATCGAAAAGAGCAATGTCCTTTTTTATCCGTTCCGCTTCGTTCATTTCGTGGGTTGGAAAGACCTATATTTTTAAATACAAACATGTAGAATTTATTAAGACATTGCTTTCAGAGGCGATAAAAATGGTGGAGCGACTACCCGAATCGGGAAAAATATGGTATAACGGCGAATTTGTGGATTGGAAAGAAGCCACAGTACACGTGCTCGCGCATGGTTTGCATTACGGGTCGGGTGTTTTTGAGGGGATAAGATGCTATGCCACGGCCAAAGGTTCGTTTATCTTCCGGCTGAGGGAACATGTGGATAGGATGTATCGATCAGCGGAGTTGTACAAGATGGAAATCCCTTACTCGAAGGAAGAGCTGACAGAAGCGATAAAAGAGACGGTTCGTATAAATGGACTTGATGCGTGCTACATAAGGCCAATCGCTTTCTATGGGTTCCATCATTTAGGCGTGAACCCGGCGGGCTGTCCTGTGGATTGTGCAGTTGCAGCGTGGCGTTGGGGCACTTATCTTGGTGAGGAAGCGTTGGAGAACGGTATAAGATGTGCATTCTCATCATGGCGAAGGATAGACCCCAATACATTGCACGTCACAGCAAAAGCTACGGGGCATTATCTGAATTCGATGTTAGCAGTACATGAAGCTAAGGAACAGGGAGTTGACGAAGCGATATTGCTCGACAATAAAGGCTATGTCGCGGAAGGTCCGGGCGAGAATATATTCGCAGTAAAAAACGCAACTCTATACACACCCGCAATAGAATCTTCTATTCTTCCTGGCATCACCAGGGCGTCAGTAATCGAGCTCGCACGTGATATGGGGTATGAAGTGGTAGAGAAAAGCATAAAGAAGGAGGAGTTATTATCAGCCGATGAAGTTTTTTTCACGGGCACCGCAGCAGAGGTGTCGCCGATACGAGAGATAGACGATGTACCAATAGGTGCAGGCAAGAGGGGTGAAGTGACAGGTGCGATACAAAGGAAGTTCTTTGACGTAGTGAATGCGAAAGAAGAGCGATATATGAAGTGGCTGGAGCGGGTGTAGTGTTTCACCGCATCATCTCTTCCATCACTCTTCTCAAAAATCCTTTTCTCTTCCTCTCACCATAATCTATTATCTTCTCCTTTTTTATCCCGCTTCGTTCCTTCGCTATGCGTATTGCCAGTTCCTTCCCACCTAAATGATCAACCAATCCCATCTGTTTTGCTTCGCGTCCTAAATACACCTTACCAGTGGCTAATTCCTGCACTTTCGCATCTTCTAATCTTCTGTTCTTCGCTACGGCATTCAAGAAACAATCCTGAATCTCAGCCAATTCTTTCTTCATCAACTCCCTCTCCACCTCTGTCGGCTTCTCATACGGTAGTCCCAAGCCCTTATGGACGCCCGTCTTTAGCGTCTCAATGTCTATGCCAAACTTCTTCATCAACTCTCCGATATCTGGTCTTATGCTCATCACCCCTATGCTGCCTACCGTGCTCAGCTCATCAGCTACAATCTCATCGCATGCGCTTGCAACCCAATAAGCACCCGAAGCTGCATGTTCTCTCACCCAGGCTACGGTGGGCTTATCCATATTTTCTATTCGAGTTGCTACCTCCCTGGATGCAAAAGGCGTACCACCGGTGGAATTTATCTCGAATATTACCGCTTTTATCTTCTTTTTCTTCTCCGCTTCATCTATCTCTCTTATTACTTCAGTAGATGCTGACATGAGCCCGAAAGCGGATTCCTCTGACGTTATCAGCCCTTTTATGGGGATTGTCACAATTGCTCCTTTTTCTTTCATTTTACGTATGGTTTTTATAGCTGTTATAAACATAAATCACCCCGCCAATCACAAATCCCACGATACAAAAACCGTATACAATGATAGCATCGAAGGTCCCAACCAAAGGATTTCCCGGAGCGGGCCAAAGCGGAGACATTTCTGGATATAAAAAGGCATCAAGTATAATATGTATCCAGACTCCAAATACTGCTCCAATAACAATTGATTGTAAAGAGTAATCCTGTTCGATTTTAAAACTGTTTGAGATTTGTTCAAGCGGGTTACGGAGTATATAATTGCAATAATGACCACTAATGATAATGTTGTTGCACCGAGAAAGGTATGGGAATGGATAACATCCCGTGAAAAAAACAGTAGGTTGCACGAATATCAATAATTACACTTGCCGGCTTCACCCAAAAGTAGGTAGAGCAATCTATGAAGAGTGGCATGCGTAATCTTTATATTAAGAGACGAAGTGGATGAGCGGTAATGGACTCGATAGAAGACGTTCCACCTACCCGCGTCTTCCCGTTGCACCTTTTCTGCTATATCTCCAACTGCAGTGAGGTTTAAGAAGATTTTTCTTTTTTGTGTACCAGAGACTATATCATAGATGCTTCCCTCTCTCCCTCTATTGTGCAAGAAACGTTTTAAATCAGAGCATTACTAGTGCAATAGCGGCAACTGCTACTCCGGCTATAACAAACGGAGCAAGAATCGCAAATACAACCGAAAGAATTGCCATTCCTGGCGACATCTCGTGAAGCTCAATTATACCATTAATCACTAACAGCAGTGACCATATCGGTGCGATGATGATGTTTGGTCCTGGTAGCCAGCCCAATACTAAGCACGGTGTTGAACCATACGTAATCGCTTTTACTGTCTGCTTAAAACCCTTCCTGCCGCCAAACAAATAGACCCAGATATGAAGCCATACGCTGATATACATAGCGGCGAATATCCCGACAACGATTATACCCACAAAAGCACCCGCACCGAGCAGTGGTACAAATCCACTAATATCCGGTATTCCAAGCATTAGCACTATCCCCGTCACCGCGATTGCAAAAATTGCCGCAAGAAACGCCAGAAGCGGTACGAAATACTTAAAAGCATCACCTACGGTGTCTTCCCTCGCCGCCTCAAACTCTCTTGACGGGTTGAAGGAGAAACCACGTATTCTACTTAACATTTCCATTTCTACTAATCACCACATTACAAAGGACTTTTTCCTCTATATAAAACTTTCTAATTTTTACCGTGATGCGAAAAAATCGAAAAGTTTATATATCATCGCCTGCTTAAAAGTAAGTAAATTCTTGGAGTGTATAAAAAATGGAAATCAGAAATGTGATTAGGAGGTTCGAGTATGGAAACAGGTGAGAAAGTGATTATTGCGCTGGTCGTACTGGTTACCGTTGGATTTATCGGTGGCGCGGCAGTTATGATGCCTATAATGATGGAAGAAATGCACAAACCAGAGAGCTGTAGTAAGATGTGTCATGAGATGCAGCCCTTCTATGACTCCCTAGAGGTTTCAACCCATGGAGTTGCTGGTGTGATGGATTGCCACGAATGCCATAGGCCTGAAGGAGCACCCATAGGGCATGGCATTGAGCACATTAAGGGGATAGAAGCATCAGAAATCGAAGATGAGATTCCCGAAGCACCAAAAAGCGAATTTTGCATGGAATGCCACTTGCAGTACCCAGCAGGACACGAGGAGCATATCTCGTGGATGGGTGAGCAATTCCCGGAGTATAGTGGTTATGAGTGCATAACCTGCCATGATGACCATGAACTAACGGTTAGACCAGAGACCTGCACGATTTGCCATCCAATATCGAAGTAGATTGGGCAGGAGAAAAGTTGAGGAAGAGGCAAAAGGTGAAAGTCGGAATTTTTCCGACTTCGATGACTTCTTCCCCTTCTCGTTTTTTTTACATTGACCATGTCACATTTCAAATTACCACAGAGAACGAAAATTATAACCACAAGATTACGCAGATTTCACGAGATAGCAATAATAACAATCGTTTTTCAGTGCTTCATCTATGATTTCAGCCCCAATTAACCTCTGTTTCTGGGGGTTAATCTCGTGGTTTATTAATTGCGATTTGTTACTGGGATGACGATAGTAGCCGTCCTAACGCTCTAACCCACCAAACCGCTATTCTCTGCGCTCTCTGTAAACTCTGCGGTTACTTTCCCCTGTGTTCACAAACTCCCCCACTAATAACACCGCCATTCCAAGTCCCAGTAATAATATCCCTGTCCAGACAAGTCCAATTAATGGAATTCTTTTTACGCTGACGATAACATTTTCAGGTTGAACTTTCTGCCCCATAAGCGCGTAAAGCAGCGAATCCGTAGAGGATTTTGTAGATTGCATATAAACGTATATGTCGCCCGTGAGCGTTGAAATGATTAAAGGCTCCGACACAGCGCCATGATTTGAATAATATTTTATCCACATAGCCCCCTGATGAACGTCCCCGGCGTCTTTAATCGAAACGTCCATTTTTAGTGCCGAGTATTCAGGAAGCATGAAGCGATGCTGTGCCGAGTAAACGCTTCCTGTACTGGTAGATATAGTAAAATCATTCAATTCGATTTCCATTCCCAGAGCCTCAATCGTGGAGTTCGGCTTTGCGAGGATGAACCCGCTCTCTGTTTCCATAGTGGAACTCACAAAAACGCCGATTAAAATGAGGATGATTGCAAAATGCACGATGGTTTTGCCCCACAAGCGTGTGGAACTCCTTTTTGCGCTTCGTCGTAGAACACGAGCGAAATTGTATGCGATAGTAAACCCCGCCACGAGTATAAGAGGAAGCCCGAAATTAGCAAGTGGATTTGGCGTTGGTTGCCCGAGCCACGCTAAAACGACTCCAAAGCCCAACACTGCAAGGATTAGCCCAAAATATTTCTTCAGTTCTATGTATGCGCTAGTGTTGCAGCCCGCTAAAGCAGCTACGAAAGCGAGTGTAAAGGGGAAACACCATTTGTTATAAAATTCTGGACTCGTGGTCATTGGGTTCTCGCTGAATAAACCGCCTATTATTGGCGCTGCATCTCCAAGAAAGCATATTATCATGAGGAATATCAGTGACCAGTATGCGATGACGAGGGAGACGGAGGAGAGGGAAGAACTATCAACGTCAAAGGTATAAAGAGGTTTTTTCGCTTTTCGGCATAGATAGAAAAAGAAAAAAAGAATGCCCACTGCAAATAACATCAGCGCTGGCCCGACAGGTCAGCGGCCAAAAGCATGAACTGACTCTAACAGCCCACCTCGAGTCAGTGCAGAGCTGAATATAATAGCTAAAAAAGTAAGCAGGAGCGTAAATTCTCCAGCCATGTTCTCGTCTCTGCTGCTCTTAGGCGATAAATGGAAATACGCAGTAAGAGCAAGCCAAGGCAATAAAGAAGCCGTTTCTACCGGGTCCCAGGACCAGTACCCGCCCCAACCCAGCACTTCATACGACCACCAACCTCCAAGAGCTATTCCAAGTGCTAAAAATAACCATGCTGCATAAAGAGAACGCTTTAACGTTCTTCTTTCTCGCTCTTCTAACCCACCTGTTATCATGCCTGTTAGCGTGAGCGCAAATGCAAAAAAGACAAATGCGTACCCTAAGAAAACTATCGGAGGGAGGATAAGCACCCAGAACGTCTGTAACAATGGATTAAGTCCTGCTCCCTCTGTTAGCACTGTCTGCATAGACATAGGGAAATGCTCAAACGGGCTGTGCAGCAATACCAAGAGGATAAAAAAGATGAGAAAAGCGTCTGTTGTTTTGTATAGCGTTATACGAAACATGCTTCCTCTTTCAGCCTCGTGTTCTGATCCGGGTTCGGGTTCTTTAAACCGATAGATGAAATAGATGAGGGTAAAGAGAAAAGTAAGAAAAAGCATT
>JAPWVK010000146.1 GCA_029241965.1 Candidatus Methanophagales archaeon | reverse complement strand
TCGCTATTTCCTAAAGGTGACATAAAAACTCGCTTATGGCTGTGATGTGTTTTATAGCCACTTCATAGCAGTTAAGGTACTCGATGGTGTGAACCTTCCATATTTAAAATGAAAAGGTACTCGATGGTGTGAACCTTTCCACTTATCCATTATTTCATTCTGCATATGGCTCATCATCATTCTGTTTTATTACTTCATTTCACGATATGAAGAAAAGCTCTTAATTGATAAGCTGGGTTCGCAATATGAAGATTATATGAATGAAGTGCCGATGTTTATACCAAGACATTTTAAAAAGAAACCTTCATGACCCACCGGGACACTCATGAGCATGAAATAATGGTAATTGTTTAGTAAACCACCAGATTGCACAGATTTGCACGAGAAGACAATACTATAGATCAGACTTAAGTACTTTATTGGTACTCTATTGGCTCTTTTATGCGATGTTAACCAAAAAATCTTGTGCTAATCTAGTGAAATCTCGTGGTTTTAAATCACGCTATACAAATACAAATATGGTGTTTTCATACCAAAACACGCTTTATGTTCCTGGTATTGTCTTTGATTTGGGTGGGCGTATAAAGTAGATATATGAAATAAGCGGTGCTTTCTTTTTTACCTTGCGCTCTTCTTTTACTGCGGGATGTCTTATAAAAGCGTATGGACGAAAGCGAAGGTAAGGTGATGGCTGCTATTAAAAAGGATAGTTGCATAACAACCCTTATAGGAATTGCCCCAAAAAACGGTGAAGGCGAAAAGCGAGGTGGATATGTAATAAGGTTTGAGAAGTGTTTTTGAAATTGTTTTTAGGCATTTGCTAAAAGCATCAATAATTAATTAAAAAACGGTAAGAGGGCTATCGGTTAAAAGGTTTTAAAGAAGAAGTGTTGTGCTAATCCGGTGGAATCTTATGGTTTTTTATTTTAACCCCAAAAACCCGCTCAAAATTACTTTCTATCACTTCTTCCACCGTCCCTACATCACTCTTCTTTTGCCTCGCTATCTCCTCGTACACTACCTTTACATGCTGTGGCACGTTCCTCTTTTCGCCCTCCTTAGGCGAAAGATAAGGTGCATCTGTCTCTGTAAACAAATACGAAAGAGGTATCCGCTTCGCCACCTTCTTCATGCTTTTGCTTCGCACTATTGATGTGGGTAATGAAACGTAATATCCTTCTTCGCATATCCGTTCCGCAAGCTGCGGCTTGCCCGTGAAGCAATGAAATACCGCTTTCTTTATGTCTGCATCCGAAACGAGCTTCAGACCATCTTCTATCGCCTCGCCACCAGTGGTGCCACGTAGATGCAACACAACCGGTAAATCAAGATCCTTCGACAGCTCAAGAAACTCCTCAAATATCTCCTTAGTCCTCTTTATCTTTATCGGGTCTCGTACCCAATGATAGTCAAGCCCTATCTCTCCGATACTCACTATTCTACGTTTGTTATTACTTATAAACTCTTGATAATCCCCTATCTCCTGGTCCGTTTTCCCTGTTACGTGTATCGGATGAAGCCCAAGCGAAGCGAAGACGAACCCTTCATGCAGACCGGCAAGTTCTAACGCCTTCTTTGCATCCTCAGGATCCACTCCGCTTGTTACCACTCCCTTTAATTCCTGCTTCCCCGCCTCTATTACCTGCTCACGATCGCTGTCGTATTCCTCAAACGTCAAATGACAGTGTATGTCTATGATTTTAACCACCTTTCAGATTTACTTCAAAAGCAACTCGGTATCAACGTGCTTTTATTACTCTATTGGCACTTATTTGGTAATTTGGATTTACTTGGGTTTTTACTTCAACAACATCTCAGATTTTTGCAGCGTCAGCAAGTCCTCCGTGTTCAACTTTTCACCGTCTCTAAACCGCTCGTAAATGCTTTTCGCTGCTTTTCGCGCTTCCACTCGCTCTTTAAAGCCCCAATCTTCTTGTACTTTACGCCTCAACCCGGTTATTACCTGATTAAAGTCCTTTACGTCACGCAGATATTTCAGGTATAGCCTGTGTGCGTCATCCGCTTTCTCTTGCGCCTCTAAGAATCGTCTGTGTGCATCATCCGCCTTCGCTCTTACCCTATCCGCTTCTTTAAAGCTTTCCACCATATTATCATGACACTCATGAGATAACTTCACATGGCTTAATACCGCATCATGATATTTATCCGCTTCTTCCCGGTATTTCTGCGCTGTCTTCAGCGATTCTTTTAACTCCTTGTCCTTCTCCCATTCCTTCTGCATCCGAGCGAACTCCTTCCTCAGCTCCGTAATCTTCGCCACTAATTTCTTCTCTTTATCCTTACTCAGCACCTCTACCTGCTGCTTCAATTCTAATTCATCTATTCTCTCTCTGAGCCCCTCGAAAGTGCGGATGCTCTGCATGTCATTCTCCTTCCGTAACTTCTCCACCGTCGAATAGTACTTAGACGCTTTTCTATTTAACTCGCCTCGCTTTGCCTTATTCTCCTCTATAAACTTCTCGTAGTCCTCTCTTTGCTTCTTAAAACCCTTGGCCTTCTCCACCGCCTCGCGTATCCGACCATTTAATTCGTCTCTCAAATCTGCCCACTTACTCGCTTCAGAATTTAATTCAGTCCTTCTTCTCTTATATTCTTCCGCTTTTTTTATTACTTCCGCTCTCTTTCCTTCTAATTCATCAAGCATCCTTATCTCTCACCGTCACTTGGCTCATCTCTGCTGAAGCGTTAACTACTTCTTCGTTGAACTCCCCCAACTGTATCTCTCAACTTTCGCCTTTTATAACACTTAATCTCCTGCCCTTTATAAATACCTTATATTTCACACAACCAGATTTTTATACGCATTTCCATCATCAAAACAATAGCGTACATTACAAAAATCCTTCTTTAACGCTACAACTTCTTCCTTCACTCGGTTCTCATCTTCTCCTCTTATCACTACCCTCCTTATAAGAGACGCAACCTCTCGCATCTCCGAATCTTTCATGCCTAATCTCGTAAGCTCTTGTACGCCCAGCCTGATGCCAGAAGGCTTTTCAGGTGATTTATCGTATGGAAACATGTTCTTATTAATTATTATATACGCATTCTCCAATTTCTTAGCGACCAGATCTCCACCACCGAAACTGCGAACGTCAACTGCAACTTGATGCGACTCGGTAAATCCTTTATGCTCGCATAAAACCTCGAAACCGTCCTCGTATAGATACTGTGCCAAAGCCTTCGCATTTGATTGGATCTGTGCTGCATACTCTTCGCCAAATTGCATCATTTCCACCAACGTAACTGCCAATCCGGCGACGTGATGCAGATGATGGTTGCTTACCGTCCCGGGGAAAACAGCTTCGTCTATTTCGTCTTTCACTGCTCTTTTACACAGTATTATCCCGCCTTGAGGTCCCGGGAATGTTTTATGTGTGCTGCTCGTAACAACATCCGCACCTTCACGCAGCGGGTCTTGAAATCGCTTCCCTGCTATGAGTCCCAATACATGTGCGCCATCGTACACTATCTTTGCACCCACGTCATCCGCCGCCGCTCTCGCCTCCTGAACGGGATGGGGGAAGAGGAAGAGACTGGCACCGAACAAAATTAGTTTTGGCTTCTTTTCCTTTATCGCTCGCACCATCGCATCTACATTTATATTCATCTCTTTTGGATCGAAAGGAAACTCATGTAGATTTAAATTTCGTATCCCAGGAACAGAATATTTCGCATGGCTTATATGACCTCCTTCGGGCACAGACAGCGCCATTATAATATCACCCGGTGATGTAAGAGCGAATAATGCGGCTATATTTGCATTCACACCGGAAATCGGCTTTACGTTCACATGCTCCGCACTGAACAGCTCTTTTGCATACTCTATTGCCTTTCCTTCTATCACATCTATGTACTTGCATCCTTGGTAAAACCGGTCGCCAACATCCCCTTCCGCATACCTGTGTGACAGGTCCGAAGCGAGAAGCTTCCTCACCGCCCCGCTTGTAATATTTTCGCTCGCGATCATCGGTAACGCATGTTCATAAAGGTCTTTATGCTCCCGTGCCGCTTCCATAATCTCTTCTATCTTGTCCTGCATAATTCTCTTATTTCCCCAACAGTATAGAAAGAATAGCCATTCTCACGGGAACACCATAAAAGGACTGCGTGAAATACCTTGCGTTTTTTGTCTTGTCTACTTCCACATCTATCTCGTCCACTCTCGGAAGGGGGTGCATCACCACCACATCCTCATTCTCTTTTAAAATATCGGTAGTTATGCGATAAGTTCCCGCAACTTTGCTATATTCCGTAGGGTCGGGGAACCGCTCCTTTTGTATCCTCGTCACATATAAGACATTTACTTTCTTTATTACTTCTTTTACATCCGTGTATTCAAAAATTTCAGCACCCGTTTCTTTTAAGTCAATCTTTATCTCTTCTGGCATCTTTAATGCCTTTGGCGACACAAAAAATAGTGTCGCACCGTATAAAGAGAGTGCATAAGCAAGAGAATGTACGGTTCTTCCATATTTCAGGTCCCCTATCAGGGCAATCTTTAAACCATCGAGCAGCCCTTCCCTCTTTATCGTGTATAAATCGAGCAGAGTCTGCGTAGGATGCTGTCCCGCGCCATCTCCTGCGTTTATTATCGGTACAGAGGAGAAAGAAGCGGCCATTCTCGATGCCCCTTCCTGTGGATGCCTGAGCGTAATCACGTCGCAATAGCCCGATACCGTCCTTATTGTATCTGCTAAATTTTCGCCTTTAACTACCGAACTCGACTCAGTTGATGATAAATTTAATATTGCGCCGCCTAACCTCGTCATCGCTGCTTCAAAAGATAGTCTTGTCCTGGTGCTTGGTTCATAGAAGAGATTTGCAAGTACTTTTCCATCCAACAAATTGCATTTTCTATCCTCCAACCCTCGCGCATATATCTCCAGCTTCTCTGCCCTGCTTAACACATAATCTATTTCTTCCTTTGAGAAATCGCGTATCGAAATGATATGATCCTTTGTGAACATTCTGCTATAAGAGATTTTATGTAATACTATTTAAAAACACGAGATAAAAAATAAAAATAGGAAAAATAAAAATAGGAGAAAAAATCCTACTTACCCTAAAAACGTCGCTTCTTCTCCCTTACGCCTTTGCCTTCATTGTTATTTCCATTGAGGAAACGTTCGCTTTATCTCCTCCTTCGCTTTCTATCACTTCTGTCCCTATTTTTATGTCCTTTATCTCTGCGCCTTGCATAAACTTATTCTTCACTACTTCCGCAGTATCCACAGCTCTTGAGATTGCTCTTCCTCTCGCTTTTATTACTACCTCGTCAAAACCGTTGTTGAACTGCGTCACTACTGCCAGGACATAACTCATCACGGGCTTGTTTCCGATATATATCACGTTGTCTTCTCCCATCTTTGTATCACCTACTTCTACATACAACAGGTCTATATAAAAACTTTCTGCCGTAAACACTCATTACTTGCTATTTATTATCCCCTTTACTACCATATACCTCATCGGGCTCGAAGATCTTTTCTCCCACTATCTCCCCGTCTATCCTGCGGTAGAAGCAAGATCGGTATCCCATATGACATGCCGCACCTCCTATCTGCTTCACCTTTAACAGCACCGCATCTTCATCGCAATCTATAAAAATATCCTGTATCAACTGCTCATTACCCGAAATTTCGCCTTTTCTCCACAGTTTTTTCCTGCTCCTGCTCCAGTAATGCGCTTTTCCCGTCTCTATGCTAAGCCTCAACGCCTCTTCGTCCATGTGTGCGATCATGAGCACCTCCCCTGTTTCGTAATCCTGCACTATCGCATCTATTAATTTCTTATCCCCTTCCACCCTTTCATCTCTCAAAATACTCTTCATTTCACTCTTTCATCCCTATCCCTCATCGCTGCCAGCGTCTCTTTTTGCAATGTCACTATCAAATCGCCAAGTAATCCAAATATAAGGAACTGCACGCCTGAAATAATCATCAAAGAAGTAAACACGGTAAGAGGTACACGTGTTATCCCTTTTAACCACTCTAATACAACGTAACTGCCAGAAATGATGCCGATGGTTATGAATGCGAAGCCAATGATGCCGAAATAAAAGACAGGATTATGTGTTTTCGCAAGTACGTATAACGTGTAGGCTATCCGCGACCCGTCCCTAACAAAATTGAGCTTTGATTCTCCTTTCCTCTTCTTATAGGTAATAGGTACTTCTTTAATCCTGATGCCCTTCTTTACCGATTCTATTGCCATCTCGGCTTCTATCTCAAAACCTTCTTTCACAAGGGCCATTCGTTTCACTGCCACCTGCGTGAACGCGCGGTATCCCGATAAAATGTCTTTCAACTTTATACCGTATCCAACGCTGAACACTCTATTCAATCCCCAGTTTCCGAGCCGATGAAGTCTTACAAACGCGCCCCCGTACGCGAATCGGTTACCGATAACGTGATCAGCCTCGTCGTTGTATATCGGCTCAAGCAATTTCCGCACCTCCGAAGGCGAATATGTCCCATCTCCATCAATCATCACAATTATTTCACTATCTATCAGTTCAAAAGCCTGTCTGACCGCGGTACCTTTTCCTTTTCCCCGCTGAATTTCCACCTTAACTCCTGCTCTCTTCGCTATCTCCCTCGTTGAGTCGGTGCTATTTCCATCAATAACAAAGATATTCTCAAAACCCTCGCGTTTGAAATCCGCTATAATCTCTCCTATCGTTTCTGCCTCATTCAAGGTTGGTATCAGGATACAAACGTCTTTCATTAGTGCCCTTCGCTACTCTTCCTCATTCTCTTCCTTGCTCAGCACCCTTACGCTATCCCCTCTAACGGTTACTGGTATTGGGACCATAGCCTCAAATAATTCAATGGTAAGCTCTTCATGCGATTCGTCTACCTTCTTCACTCGCGCTTTCTCTCCTTTAAATGGCCCTGAGACTATTTCTATTATGCTTCCTTCCAGTATCCCCGTTACGGATGGTTTAGGCGTGAGAAAATGCTCTACCTCACCAAAACCTGTATCTCCCTTGATCATCCCCCTCGCATGTGGGATATTCTGAATTATTTGTTCTATCATATCAGAGAAAGAAGCTTCAATCAGTACATACCCTCTCAGCTCATCAGGCACCAAAATCGCCTTTATCCCATGCTCGCCCTTCTTTATATCCCTTATCGAACCCATCACCAGGTTCGCAACCGCTTGCTCCTGATTAACCGTTGTTTTTACTGCGTAGATCGTAGTCATAGCTCAAAATCCCTTCGGTAAAACAGTCATCAAAAGGTATATAGAAAAACCGACGAAGCCGATCAGCGCCATCGCAGCACCGGCGATCTTCGAAATCTTGAGGAATTCATCCCTTTTCGGTCTCTTTGCCAACTTTAGTATTCTTGCATACTCATTAAATTTCGCCGAGATGTCTTTAAGATTAATTTTTTCCGTGATGTCTTTTAGATTATCTTGCATTACTAGACCACACCCATCTTCGCCGCTACTGCACTATTTCAATGCCATATCTTTCGCCTTTCATATCTTTCCGTGCGTATATCTGCTCAGATTTCACGCCTGTCACGACGAGCAGGGTTCGCATCGTGTTCTGCAGCTCTGAACTTATCTGAACTCCCCAAATTATTCTTGTCTCGGGGTTCATCAATTTATACACTTCCTGAAGTGACCCTTCTGCTTCCTCTACTGTCATGTCGTCCCCACCCGTCACATTTATCAGTGCGGCTTTCGCATCTCCCACATCTACCTCGAGCAATGGTGAACTTAACGCTTTTCTAACCGATTCTATCGCCTTATCCTGGCCATCAGATTCCCCAAAACCTATCATTGCCATTCCACCATCTTTCATCACTGTTCTCACATCCGCGAAATCCAAATTTACAAGACCGGGCTTGGTTATTAGCTCCGTTATTCCCTTGACAGACCGCATCAATACATCATCAGCAACTCTAAAAGCATCGTTTAAGGGTAACCTCGGCACTACCTCCAATAGCTTGTCATTTGGTATCACAATCAAAGTATCGGTACTTTCACGCAGTTTTTCGAGTCCAATCTCGGTATTCTCTATTCTTATGTTCCCTTCGGCGCTGAATGGTAATGTCACCACACCTATGGTAAGTGCGCCCGCATCTTGCGCTGCCTGTGCAACTACTGGTGCTGACCCCGTGCCCGTACCGCCACCCAATCCACAAGTCACAAATACCAGGTCTGCATCCTCAACCATGGACTTTAGTTCAGCTTCATTTTCCATCGCTGCTTCCTCACCTAACCTCGGTATGCTGCCCGCACCCAGCCCCTGCGTTGTTCTCTTCCCTATCAGCAACTTTCGCTCCACTTTTGAAAACAACAAATGTTGGGCGTCTGTGTTCAACGCAAATAGCTCGGCACCAAAAATACCCTCTTCTGTCATCCTCTGTATTGTATTGGTCCCGCTACCACCGCATCCAATTACCTTTATAATCGTTTTTGACTTTTCCAAAATGGTTTCCAGGTCCCCATTCTCAAACATCTCTATCCCTTCTCCCTCAATAATCTCTTCGCTCCCCGTTTGATTCATCTTTCCATCTACCTCTCCTAATCTCATAATAGAAGCAAAGATAAAAGTCCTTTCGCTCAGACAATTTTTTCTACAAGAATGCGGAGGAGGGGATTCGAACCCCCGAACCCCTACGGGACAGCGACCTCAACGCTGCGCCTTTGTCCACTTGGCAACCCCCGCAAAACTTATCCTTTCAAGAATGAAGAGCTTGATAAAGAAAAATATTTTGTTTCCTCTACCCCATAAGCTTCTTCCGTGCTTCTTCTTCCACGATTATCATCACATCCTTCATCGGTACGCTCAGCTCCCGCGCAACTCGCTTTGCATCTTCAAATTCCGCCGCGACGTTTAACAAATCTCCGCTTGCATTTCTGCCTATTTTCACACCTATCTCGCGCACTACACCCTTTATCCTTACCTTCACCTTCTTCTGCTCGCGATTTGCAATAAATCTATGTCTTACCTGCATAACGCGAACGCCTAAAGAGCCAGTTTCTGCCATTATTCGATGTGCTATTCGGGAAATGTCCTGCGGGGCGGTAATCACCCTGATAATGTGCCCGCTCCTGCCTTTCTTCATCTGCGCGGGTACGATAGCTACATCTTTCGCACCATCCGCCATAAGAACCTCAATTAGATTGCCCAGCACTTCTCCCGTAACATTGTCCACATTGGTTTCCAGCACTTCGACTTCGTCCTTCAACAGGTACGCATCAGCCTCACATAAGCTTGTTCGCAAGACATTGGGCATTGGTAAGTCTCGGGACCCCGCACCGTAGCCCGTTTCTTCTACACATAGCGGTGGTAAAAAAGGGACCGAACGCTGGACGAAATGCGCAAATATTGCCGCGCCCGTCGGTGTAAGCAATTCAGATACAGCCAAAAAAGGACCAGTTTGGTATAACAAAGGCGTTTTCTTCAGTATTTCAACTGTCGCCGGTGCGGGAACGGGAAGCTGCCCGTGTTCCGTCTCCACAAATCCATCACCTACTGAAATTGGCGTACTTATGACGCAATCAACCTGAATGTCTAAAAAAGCCGTGCTACTCCCTACAAGATCGCCTATTGTATCCATAGCGCCGAGTTCGTGAAAAATCAACCTTTGCTTCGGTTTTCCATGCACTTTCGATTCTGCGTCTGCTACCTTTTCGAATATACTCAGCGAATTATCTATTATTTCCCTACGTAATCCGCTATTAGCTATCATTCTCACGATCTCCTCGTATGACTTCACGCTTCGTTCCTTCGCCCCTCGCTTATTACTTACGAATTGCACTTTTTTAGCCTTGATGCCCCGTTTTTCCACTTCTTTTACTTCCAGCCTTAGGTCAAAGACAGAAATTGCATCCTTTATCTTCGATTCATCAATGCCCAAATCCAATAGACTGCCAATTATCATGTCGCCCGAAGCGCCGGAAAAAGGTTCGAATACTAACAGCTTCATTTTATAATTATGGATTTAGATGGGTGGATATAAAATAAAAGGCAAGATTGCTTAAATTCTAAAAATTATTTGTACCTCCCTTCCGGTCTGATTAAACAAAGTGCTAAAGAAAGCGAAAAAACAACGGAGAGTTTATATACAATAAGTAGTACTATAATTATACATTAAGTTAAGGATAAAGAGAGAGTAAAAGCGATGTTGTCCCCAATACGAATTCTGCATGTGGATGATGAACCCGGTGATTTGGAAATAATGAGGATACTAATGAAACGGGATGTGAAAGAAGACTTTGATATTGTGGGTGTGACAGAAGCGAAAAAAGCGTTAGAAAAGCTTGAAAGTGAGCATTTTGATATCGTTGTTGCTGATTACCTGATGCCAGGAATGGATGGTTTAGAACTATTAGATGCGTTGAAGAAAAGTGAAAAGCATGCACATCTGCCCTTTATTCTTTTCACCGGTAAAGGAAGCTCTGAGATTGCTAAGGCGGGTTTCGAGAAAGGCGCTGACAGATATATTACAAAGGGTGGTGCCTCTGCAGTAAACCAGTGCCATGAACTGGCGAAAGCAGTGAGAGAGTTAGTGAGAGGGGAAAAGGGAGAAGCGGAAAAATAAAAACCCCTTCATGAGAGGTATTTACAAAAAGGGAGTGAGCTTGAGCTGACTGTGTTCCCCTTTTGCAGTAGGGGATGATGGTGAGATATTATAGAGGAGTGTGTAAGGTTTAACGCCGTAAACATTAATCGTGCCTGAGATTGGTAAGAACCTAAGATGAACATCAGCCATCTCGCGTATCTCGCTCTTTAACTTTGCGGACGGTTTCAAAACACCTATAAAAACGTCATTTGTTGTTCGCACCCATGACACTATTTCTGAGAGCATTCCTCTTATATCATCCTCCGAGTAAATATCCAGCCGTGATAAGCCAATAACATGCAATACCGGCTTTTTCAACTCTTTATAAACCTCAAGGTGCTTCGTTAAGTACGTATTCAGTGATCCATCATCGCCTCCGGAACCAATTTTGAATAAACACGGGTCCTCACTTTCCGCTTCTGAGATGGTAGGCATCCGCAAGTATTTATCAAGCACTTTTGCATCCAGATATTCTAAAAGAAGCCGCTTCACAGAAGAAGAATAGGAACCTTCCTCGGGCATATATATAACACCGCCGCCATTCAGCATGAAATTGGAAATTGTATGGAATAACACAGGTCGGTAACTCTGACTTATGCTATCATCCGCTATTTCCAGCAGGACAAAGCTTCCTTTCGGATACCCACCAATAATCAGGTCTAAATCTTCTATCCCCGTTGAATAATACGAATTGGATTTTTCCTCGTTCCCTTTGTTCCTTTTTATTACCCTGTACTTGCCCATGCCTAATCTGGTGGTGGCATCAAAATGGGTAAACTTCCCGGCTTCTAAGGTGAAAGGGTAGCTGGTATGTGGAACCACGAAACCTCTCAGCTTATCTACATACATTTTTCTTATAGTTCTATCGTCCACCTTGTCCTTTTCTAATCTTATGATACTATCAACGAGATAATCCATCTTTTTCTCACCGGAATATTCAGAGATTAAAAGTAAACGCGTCTTAGTTTTTCGTGCGATGTCCAGCATAGAGTTCTCAAGCTTTTCAATGCTCTTTTTGTTTTCTTTCCCTATTTGAAAGGATACGGCATCCCAGCTATCTATTATCAAAATTGTAACGTCCTCCTCGGCAACAAGGCTGTAAACCGCTCTCAAGAAGCTTGTGTCGTCTTCATATATCACCTGAAATTCAGATTCTGAAAATTCTGATTGCGTGGCATCAATAATATTTTTACGGGGGATACGACTTTCCAAACCAGGGAACTGTTTATACAACACGGAAGGGTCTATACGAGTTGAGATATAAACACCTTTAGCATCTCCCTGGCACAAGTGTTCGAGAAGTGTAATCGCATAAGTGGTCTTTCCAGTGCCTGGAGCGCCTTTTAGCAAAACTGTATAACTGTCCAATGATTCAAGTGCGTTTTCTACTTCGTACATAATCTTTCCCCCTTCTTAATATAACAACGGATATAAAAAAGTTTTAATGGACTATTAGAGATAGACAACTAATCCGTCACCTCCGCGCCTCGGACTACTGCTTCTCTTGTCCTCCTTTCTATTATCTCCTCTATGCTTTTGCTTTCATTTATACCCTGCACGGAACCGATGAAATCGAAAAGTACCTTTGCATAAGGGCTGCTATCGTTTGCCTTTATCACCATTGACTTTCCTATATCTATCTCTTTTAAAATGCCTGCATCCACGAGATCAGATATAACTTTCCTGGCTGTGACGTGACTCACATCGAGAGTCTTAGCAAGCCCGGTGATGTTGTTGAAGTATCCGTTGTTATTGTAGAATATCCGGATGACCTTGAGATGAATATTGTTTTTTCCGAATATTTTCTTTAGTATGTCCATATAATACTATTTATTGTGAGGTCCCTATATATTTCTTTCGGTCATCTAAAAAAAAATTGCAACAATTCTAAAAAATATTTTAAGCATTCTTGCAAAAAAATTTGTTGAAATTGTAACTTCTGAATTGCAATGAAGGGAAAAACACTTTAGCATATCAGCCCAGCTCGGAGATAAGCAATGCCAAATAGTACTGTAACAGCAAAAAGAGCATTTATGCACAGGGCTTTTTCGACGGAGCGGTTATCGGTAGAAGAGCGGTACGAAGGTTAATAATACTGTTTACGCAACATCTTTTCACTTCGCGTTTCATCTTATCCCGCACTATCGCTTCAAAAAGCGCGTTCGCAAAATGTAGGCTGCGAGTGTGAGTAGCCCAACGGAAAAGAGAATAATCGAGCTTAGTTCGGGTACCGGATAGCCCGGGTCTGTTTCCGGTGAGGTAATGAAACTACTGCCGCCGCCGGTCATTATCACAAGGTCGGCAGAGCCAGCGGAGGGATTAGTCACATTAAGTGAAAGGTTATTACCTTTTGGTACCGTAAATTCATTTGCAGAAATATTCAACGAAAATGCCGTTTTAAAGCCATCACCGGTGAAATTTTGTGTGCCCGCTGAGGTGAAGTTAGAGGTAGTAATGTTATACGAGCCTACTGCTACTGTAAAATTTTCGTTATCAGCAAATGGCGTATTAAGCTTTAGCCATCCTGTCCAGTAATCAGCGGGGAATTCGACATCTACGGTTGCAGCTTCATTTGCTGTCCAATTTATTGAAGAGCCATTACGTATTGTTAGTGTATCTTCTGGCTTGGACATGTTTCCCTTGTACATTCTTGTATCGTTGTGCAGGTACCATGCCCGTGCGCTACCTACTGTGAAGGTGCCGTTTTTTGATGGTGCAGGCCCTTTTTGATAGTTAGGAGCACCTTCAGCCAGTTCTATATTAGAAAGGTTCATCCTGCTTGTTTCTCCAGGTTCTCCGATAACGCTGAAGTTGAGCACGACAACTGAGCCATTCGAGCCGTTTTGTATTGGCCAAGGATATGAAGGGTTCTGCGAGATAGAAATCGCGAGTCCTCCTGGTAAGTTAGGGTTAGGATTTAATTCCCACTTATTAGACTGCTGATTGCCAGATGTCAGATTACCGTTCTGAGCATCTGTATAGTTTATAATATTTTTATTGTATAATATATAAAATGTTATACTTATAATTGGCCCATCCGTCACATTGGTAATATTTACAGGTACCAATACATAACTATTCTTATATCCATTTGCATCATCGACACCAAAGCTGTCAGCGGTAGGAGCCGCCGATGCTGTGGTCACTAAAACTGACAACGCTATCATTACTACTAAGGCCACCTTTAGCTCTTTTCGATACATTATCCTCTTATATCTACCTTTTAGCATATATTTTTTCCCCCTTTCCTCGTTGGGACAAAATATATCTTCCCCCTCATCTAACCACTTACCCCTTTTCGCCCTTCGTTTTTCTATATGAACTATACCCTATATAAAGATACGTTATATATAAACCTTGGTGTGTGAATATGGGTAAAGATTAGACACAGAAGAAATTTGATGATTTGATGAATCGGGTTAAAAAAGTTCAAATATCCACCAAACAAGAGAGAGAAGATAGATTGGTCGAGATATGGCAGGGCACAGCTAAACGAATAGTGTCCCAAAGCTCCCTCTCAGTACGTAATTGCAAACTATTCTTTATGAAGAAAACTTTTGCAGAAGAACTTATGACTGCGCTTTTTTTCTCCGCTGCACTATATACGCAACTACTAATAAGCCGGCAATAGCGAAAATAGCATCGAAGCCTGCAGAATTTACTGTTGGTGAAGGCGTTGCAGTGGATGATGGTATCGCAATAGTAGAAGGCGCGGGTGTTATGGGTGGTGATATGGGTGAGGATATTATCGTTGGCACAGGTGTTGGAACTATATATTCAGTATCGTCCGGTGCTGCGGTTGCACTTCCCTTACCTTCGCTTTCTCCCGATGACGATTCTGCTGCCGCGGGCATTGGCGAATGGATGGGAACAGGCGTAGCAGATACTTCAGATAGTCCACTACTGATTGTGAATGTACCATTCCTCGCTGGTACTGTTCCCGTATTATAGTTAGGTGGACCTTCAGCTAGTTGTATATTAGTGAAGTCCATCCGACTTCTTTTGCCTGGACCACCGATAACGCTGAAGTTAAGCACTAAAAAAGAGCCAAAAGCGCCATTTTGTATTGCATGCTCATCTTTTCCATCATACACTATCGAAACATGAGTGCCTTCTGCAAAGTTATTGGTATTTGGACTATCCCAAAAGGAGGTCAAACTGACTTGCTCAGCACTCACAAAAGTTATAATATTGTTATCATACAATACATCAAGGCTTAAACTCACAATCGGGCCGTTCTGCGCATTGGTAATGTTCACAGGCACTAATAGGTATGTGCCTTGATTTCCTCTATGATTCGCAACACCAATGTTGTCGGCAGTGGGCTGTGCAAATACCAGAGCTGCAAACAATCCTAATATGGTAGGCACTAATAACAACAGGATTAGACCAATTCTTTTTTCCATTTTTATAATTTATTCCTCATTTTATAACAGCTCTATCTTACCCGTGGCTGCGTCCTTCAAGATTGCTAAGTCTCCCGCATCGGCAGGAATGCCGTTATCGTTCAGGTCGTAGTTCCGGTCAGATTTGAACTTGCCCACGACGATGTCTTTTAGCATTGCCAGGTCCCCTGCATCGGCAGAAATACCATTTTCGTTTAGGTCGCCATCTTTCACGACGATCGTATTTACCATCATTGCCATTGCTCCAGATTCATCTGTATATCTGTCCTGACTGCAAATATTAGCTTCAGAACTAGAGTTATCCTCGGCTGACAGTGTAAGCGGCGCAAATAGCCCAGATATAGCGAACAGTACTAATATAGCTGAGCCAACAATTAATCGCGTATTTTCTTTTCTCATTTACCATCACCCTATCGTGTTTATAGTCCCTAAATTAAGGAATATGTATTTGTACCCCTTGTGGCGCATCATCTTCTTTATACACCACAATGGGATATAAAAATGAACGATTTACAGTATAAAAGGTTTTCTGTGGTTATTACCGAAACCAGATATTAGCTTTTTAACACAGTTTTTCACAAATTATAGTCAAAAATGTTTCACACATCTAAAAATAAAAATTGATTATATTTTTAAATTTTTGTCGTATATGAGAAATAATTTGCGATATATCTATTTAGGGGCACGGAAAGAACTATTCGTATCGTCAGAAAAGATGTCATCACACAAAAAACATCTTATCATCGTCAAATGAATAACCACTCGAAGTAAACATAGCCCTTTTTGAAATGGTAATCGAAAAACCTTTCTTTATGCGGGATGCCTTTACTTACAGCAATTCTATCTTTTTAACGGCTGCATCTTTCATTTTCGCTAAGTCACCGGCATCGGCAGAATCTCCATCCTCGTTCAAGTCGAATTTCCAGTCAGATGTAATCTTTTTAACGGCTGCATCTTTCATTTTCGCTAAGTCACCGGCATCGGCAGAATCCCCGTCATCATTCAGATCGCCTTTTCTCCAAAGGATAGTATTTACCGTTTTTGTTACTCCCGATTCTACAGTCTGCATTGTTGAATTTATCCAATATCGCGGCTTTGTGAAGTTCACATGGTAATCTCCCCCCTCTATACCTGTGATACTGAAATAACCAGTTCCATCTGTGGTGGTTGTACTCAGAACTACACCTGAGGCCTGTGCCGTCAGAGTAACAGTTATTCCTTCTATTTCCGTTCCCGTGATGTCTGTCAGTTGTCCATCTATTGTGCCGTAGAGCAGCACGGTAAACGTACCATTCTTCGCAGGCGCTGTTCCTATTTGATAGTTAGGAGCACCCTCAGCCAGTTGTATATTCGACAAATCCATCACGCTCGTGTCGCCTACGCCACCATTAACGCTGAAATTAAGCAGTACAACAGAGCCCGTTGCACCATTTTGTATCGCATGCTCATCTTCTGAATCATAAACAATTGCGACCCTGGTACCCCACTCATGGTTACAATATGCAGGAGTCTGCCAGTTTAATGTTAGAGCACCTTTCTGAACATCAGTGACATTTATGACGCTGTTATCGTATATTATATCAAATATCAAACTTGGAACAGGACCATCCTGGACATTGGTAATGTTTACTGGTACTAATACATAGGTATCGGTGTAGCCATGTGCGTCCGAAACGCCAATATTGGTAGCGGTAGGCACGGCCAACGCGAGAGGTGTAAACGTCACGAATGCAGCCGCCACCACTAATATAGATAGACCAATTACCAAACCATTTCTTCCTTTTTTCATTTTTTGTTTTCCTCCTCTTGCCATTTGCACTTTTATCACGCTTGTTGTTGAGTCGGTTATCATTGCGAAGTGCTCGCATCTGATAACTAACCTTATAGATATATTCAAAAAATCTCCATGTAAGTGCTGCTACAGAGGACTAAAATTTTGCAATAGTCACCAATAAATTTTTGGAGTAATATTAACAGTAGTTCCAGACATTTAACATCTTGATTACACTGAGACCCAACGGGGTGGTTGGTGTAGATATAAACGAGAGATGGAAGAGCAAAGATTTGACGAAGGAACTGAGAACGCGTTAGTATCCGCTTCTTCTACTGATAATCCCGTAGTCTTTTATCTCAGCCACACAACGACGTTACGAAAGAAACAATTTAATGGCTGGTATCCAATCATAATAGACTTTACCATTCGCATCAGTAAACTTTGTGCAAGTAATTTTGCCTTCTGGCACTGGTAAAGTCTTTTTATGTATGATTTGAGGATAAGAGCCGGTGTGTATGGTGTAGTTGTAGAGTTCCCCCGACTTTAGAGTAAAAGAGTCGTTGAAGGAGATATTATGCCAATCGTATCCATAACCCGCCCAATTCCCTCTTGCTATTGTCCCTGACTCGTTCCAGATTCTAACGTATTCGGAATGCCCGCCGGTTCCCGGGCATGAATAAGTATAAAGTTTGGACACGTTTATTGTTTGTTTTAGCTTTATTGTGCCGTTATGAATTCCTGAGATGCTTGGGTATGTTCCTGAGCCTGTATCGAACACAAGAGCAGGAGTTGACGTGAGAATCGTGAATGTGCCATTCTTCGCTGGGGCTGTTCCTACTTGATAATCTGGACCTGCCAATTTAATATCAGTGAAGTTTATCCTGCTTCTTTCTCCTGCTTCACCGATTACACTAAAGTTTAGCAGTACAATTGACCCATCCGAGCCGTTTTTTATTGCATGCTCATCTATTCCATCATAAACTATCGCGACCATTGTATGCGAATCAAAGTTAGAGTAAGCAGGACTATCCCAGTTTGGCGTCAAATCACCTTTACAGGCTTTCACAAGGTTTATAATGCTATTATTGTATAATATATCAAATGATATACTTATAATCGTGCCATTTCGCGGATTGGTAATGTTCACGGGTATTAATACATAGGTATCCTTGTATCCACCTGTATCCTCGACACCAAAATGGTCCGCAGTAGGAATCGCAGAAGTGGGTAACTGGACTGACAACACTATTACTGCAACTAAGATTACATTCATTGCTTTGCTATCCATTTCTATTATTCCTCTTACTTCTATCTTTTGTTTAATTATATATTTTCCGTCTTAGCTATCGGATACACAATCGCAAACTTATTCTTAGAAACGTTTGGAAATGAACTTTATGGCTACGCTTTTCTTCGCCATAGCGAAAGATACGAAACTGCTATTAAGCCAGCGATAGCGGAAATAGCATTGAAGCCGGGTGGCGTTGGCGTTGATGTTGGTGCTTTATATTCAGTATCGCTTGGAGTTATTACTCCTTCCTCACCATCGTTTTCCACTGCTGTCGGTTCGGTGGCTGAAGGCGAATGGGTGGGTGCTGGTGCGTGTGTAGGTCCAGATAGTTCGGAAAGGATGGAGAATGTACCATTCTTTGCAAGCGCTGTTCTTGGTTTATAATCAGTGTCAGACAATTGTATACCCGTAAAGTCCATCCGACTTGTTTCACCCGGTTCACCGATAATACTGAACTTTAGCTGTACAACCGAGCCAGTCGAGCAGTTCTGTATCGCATGCTCATCTTTCCCATCGTACACCATGGCAACGCGAGTTCCCCCTGGCAAGTTGTTGAAGATGGGACTATCCCATAATGATGTTAGATCGCCTTTCTGAGCACCCACAACGTTTATAACGCTGTTATCGTATAATATATCAAATTTTAAACTTACAATCGGTCCGTTTTGCGCGTTGGTAATGTTCACAGGAACCAAGATATATGTACCTTGATTTCCACCACTAACATCAGAAACGCCAAAGTTATTAGCAGTAGGCAGTGCGAATGCAAGGGGTGCAAACAGCCCGAATATAGCGGACGCCATTAATAGGGATAGGCAAATTCTTTTATCCATTTTTATACTCGCTCTCAGATTACTTTATAACAATTCTATCTTGCCCACAGATGCGTCTTTCATCATTGCTAAGTCACCAGCATCAGCGAATATACCATTATCGTTCAAGTCGAATTTCCGATCAGGTATAAGTTTGCCCACGGCTACATCTACCATCATTGCTAAATCACCAACATCTGCGGGAATACCATTATAATTAAAATCGCCCTTTTTCCATGAGGCAGAGGTGTTTATCGTTTTTGTTGCCTCTACGTCTATTATATTTGTATCTTGACTTACATTACCACGAAAAACAAAGTTATCCGCGGCAGGCGGTGCAAATGCAAGTGGTACAAACGCATACATAGCTACCACTGTTAATATAATCAAACCAAGCACCAATCGCTTAATCCCTCTTCCCACGCTCATATCACCTATTATATATAACTCATAACTATATAAAGTACTATGCAGCGGAACTTTCGGTTTTTGAAATAAAAAAGGGACTAATAAAAAACTAAACAACCCCTACCAGGGATAAAATCACCCTGTAATGTTAGGTAGGGGTATATGCCGATCGAACCACGTTCTAAGCTTACAACAGTTCTATCTTGTCAACGGAAGCGTCTTTCATCATGGCTAAGTCACCGACATCCGCAGACTGTCCGTTAGCGTTCAAGTCGAATTTCCAGTCAGACGTGATCTTGTCAACGGAAGCGTCTTTCATCATGGCTAAGTCACCGACATCCGCAGACTGTCCGTTCTCGTTCAAATCGCCCTTTCTCCAAAGAATAGTGTTTACCGTTTTCTGTTCTCCCGATTCTACGGTCAGCAGCGATGAATTATCCCAAAATCTTGGTTTTGTGCAGTTCACGTAGTAAGCTCCAGCCCACAAATCTGTGAGATTGAAATAGCCAGTTCCGTTTGTGGTTGTCGTACCCAAAAGTATACCTGAGTCCTGTGCCGTTAGAGTGACAGTTATTCCTTCTATTTCCGTTCCCGTGACGTCTGTCAGTTGTCCATTTATTGTGCCGTAGAATAGCACGGTAAACGTACCGTTCTTCGCAGGTGCTGTTCCTATTTGATAGTCAGGAGGACCTTCAGCCAGTTGTATATTAGTAAAGTCCATCCCGCTCGTCTCACCCAGGTCACCAATAACGCTGAAGTTAAGCAGTACCACAGAGCCAGTCGCGCCGTTTTGTATCGCATGTGTAATTTCGGAATCATAAACAATTGCGACCCTGGTGCCCCACTCATGATTGTAATATGCAGGAGTCTCCCAGTCTGTAATTAGATTACCTTTCTGGACATCCGTGACGTTTATGACGCTGCTATCATATATGATGTCAAACTTTATAGATGGAACAGGCCCATTCTGCACATTGGTAACGTTTACGGGTATTATTACGTGTTTATTCTTGTAACCGTTTGCGTCATCAACGCCAAAGTTGGTTGCGGTAGGGAGTACTACTACATGGAATGTACCATTCTTTGCCTGCATTGCTGTACCTGTATTATATTCTGTATCAGCCAGTTCTATATTAGAGAAGTTCATGCCGCTCTGTTCACCGTCTTCACCGATAACGCTGAAGTTTAGCTTTACAATTGAGCCAGTCGAGCCGTTTTGTATTGCATGCCATACATTTCCATCATACACTATTGAAACACGAGTGCCCCATGCAAAATCGTTAGTAGTAGGGGTATCCCAAAAGGAAGTCAAATCGCCTTTCTGAATTTCCACAACATCTATAACGCTGCTATCGTATGATATATCAAAACTTATGCTTATAATCGGTCCGTCCTGTGTATTAGTAATGTCCACAGGAACCCATATATTTGTGCCTTGATTGCCGGTATAATCAATAACGCCAAGGTTATCCGTGGTAGGCACTGCTACGGCTACAGGTGCAAACGAAAATATAGCAGCCACCACCGCTAATATTATTAGACTGTTTACCAATCCTCTTTTCATTTTTTTCATTTTTTTGTTGACCTCCTAGATATATTTGCAGTTTTATCCTGCTCGTTGTTGGGCTGTTCATCATTGCGAAGTTGTCCTCGCATCTGATAACAAACCTTAAAAGTATATTTGTAAAACCACCATTTAAGTTCTATCCTACTCTAACAAATTTTTAGGGAGATGTCTAAGAGATGTTTCAAACAGTACCAAGATTAGTTACATTCATTCAACATTTTGATTACAATTAGCCCCAACGGTGTTGGTAAAGATATTAAAGTAGTGGCAGACTGAAGGGTAGCGTAAGAATAGTACTGCTTAAAAAATGGTCGAAATATACAGGCAATTGCGTAATACAGAACCTAACTCTTATAACTTTTACGAATTTAGAGCGACTTAGCTAACATAGAGGTAAATCAAAAAGCTTCGCTTAGGAATGTGCAGGTGGAAGTGCAAATCAGGGGCAAGTCTTGAGTAGCTTAAAGATAGAGTAGAAGAAAGAGTAAAGTGATAACAGGCGAAACAATCATTTCTTAGTGAGGTTAAAACACGTAGGGCTTCTCGATATACAAATTGCCATAAGAAACGGTAAAAAATGAAGGTAGTTATATCTTATATACAACAAATAATTGATGGTATAGTCATATAATTGATACAGTAGTAATTGAGTAAATGCAAATGATAATAGGGACACGTGGCAGTAAACTGGCGATAGTGCAAACAGAGAATGTACGTGGGCGATTGAAAGAGTTGGGACACGAATCCACGATAAAGATAGTACGGAGTTTAGGCGATGTCATGACTGACAGGGGTTTATACGAAATGCCAGAGAAGGGCGTTTTTGTAAAAAAGCTCGATATGTTACTTTTAGATGGTGAAATAGACCTTGCGGTGCATTCAATGAAGGATATACCGCTGGAACGAGACGAACTGTTAGAGACTGCCGCGTTATTGCCTCGTGATTCACCTTTTGACGTGCTGGTCTCGAGCCATAAGCTGGACGATATGCCTGATGGTGCAGTCATAGGGACGTCGAGCGTGCGGCGAAAGTTTCAATTTCTGCATTTCATGGATGCGAAAGGTGTGAACGTAAAGATAAAGGACATACGCGGTAACGTGGATACGCGGATTAGAAAGTTTAGGAGTGGCGATTATGATGGAGTACTGCTTGCTGAAGCCGGACTTGTGCGGATGAACCTCGGAGTAGAGTATGAACGGTTAGATTGCGATCCGTTTGTGCCTTCGCCCAATCAAGGTATTATTGCGGTGGTATCGAGGAAAGAC
Source organism: Candidatus Methanophagales archaeon (assembly GCA_029241965.1). Taxonomy (GTDB): domain Archaea; phylum Halobacteriota; class Syntropharchaeia; order Alkanophagales; family Methanospirareceae; genus QENJ01. The sequence continues at coordinate 5,864 of JAPWVK010000146.1, read as the reverse complement.
TCGGAGACGAGTACGATTTTAAGCAAAATAGACGATTCGGAGACGAGAATAGAAGCAGATGTGGAGAACGAAGTATTAAAGGTAATAGGCGGTGGCTGTGCACTTCCGGTGGGTGTGCATGCTTCTTGCAACGCGGCATCGGTTGGATTATCTGTTTATGTTGGTGTCTCACGTGACGAACACGCTCTGAAGAAGGGTATCCTTAGTAAAGAGCGATGTTTGGAAGACGCCCATGAGTTTGCTAAACGGGTGACCTAAACGTAAATGCTCAAAAAATGTGGATTTCGTGCATTTAAATCCAAATAGAAGAAAAACCCCCTCTTTACCCAGCGTATTTCCCTCTCCACATCCCACATAAGCTCCTCTATATCTTCCACCCTCTTAGTTATCGATTCCATATCAAGCCTTGCCTCGTGAAAGCCCTAGACGCTGAGGACTCCGCACTTAAGTACCTATTGTATGAGCATATATTGTGACTGAGGGTTTAAAATTACTTTATGTCAAGCTAATAAATATACATGGAACTACCAAACCCTCTGGAACCTAATAAATTGCAAAGATGGTTATGGAAGACAAGATTTTTAAAGGAAAATTGCGGCGTTATCTATGAGACGAAGGAGGATACTCTAAAATATTTATAGGAGAAGGGTGTGATTTTGATTGTTTTCTTAAGGTTTATTCGTGGTTCGAGCGAAAAGAGATTTTGTGTTTTTCGGATAACATTAGTTGGGACTATTTTACTATGAATTTTAAAGCCTTGATATCTGGAATAGTAAAATGCCCCGTTTGTGGTGTGATGTTCAAAAATGTTGATGCTTTAGCAAAGCATATTTATCCTATTGCACAGAGTAGTGAAATAGGGATGGGAAGAGATAGAGGAAGTAAGAATCATAAAAAGTGGTTGGAGGATAAAGGGGTTAATAATGACTATAAATCTGTGAAAAAGTATCTCGAACAAATACGGGATGATGTGCTTATTTTTCATGATAGCTAAATATAACTTTTTAGGTGGGGTTGAACTGGAACAAATAGAAGGATGTTCTATTTCACATGCAATAAATTGAAATAAAAAGGGTAAAAATCAAGTAGAACTCAAAAAACATATATTAGAATAAAAAGCTTTTATTTGCGATTACAATGCGTATTGTGCTATATAACTTTCAGGGGATACTTACATTACCTATTGCAGTATAATACTTTTCGATGCTAATATGAAAAAAAGTTTAAGTGACCGAAACATTTTTAAGGCATATAACTCTAACGTAGCATTTGAGGTAATAAGTGAAAAATGACAGAAAGTAAAAAAGGGAAAGAGGTGACTTTTAAGTTATCTGGCGACAAGTTAAGGTATCTGTTGCAGCTACGACACCAAAGAGAGGAGGTAACTGGAGAACCACAGCCTTTAGTTAGCGTTTTGAAGCACTTTCTAAAAGAGGCTGCGCAAGAAGGAGAACGGAAAAAAAAAGAAAGAGAAGGCTTAAATTATAGCATAAGATGTGTGGACTGTGAAGAAGAGGTTGACCTCGGAAATTCATTTATGTTTCGTCTTGACGAGGAATTTAGATCCACAATTGTAATGGGTCAACCTTTTCTGAATGGCGTAAGTGCGTTGGAATTTATTAAAGAAAATGTTGATGCAGCGTTGGAGTTCATAAAAGCCCACAAAGGACACCAGTTAGAGGCAACTGAAAACTGTGAAGTGATAGCAGAAGGCGTACTTGGAGAAGAAGAAGCTACAACATTAGGTCTCTTGAAAGATTGAAAAACATGATGTATAGAGAGGGGGATAAAAAAGGATGCGAGCATTTAAGGAGAGTATGAAGTATGTTGGAAGATAGAAACACAAGGGAAATAGAACTGCTTTTCACTAGGGAAGGTATGAAGGTGCGGCAGAAAGTAGAGGGATTTTTTCAAGAAGGACCGAGATGGATCGATTTGGAATTTCATTCATACGAAGAAATACAAAGAATAAATGGAATTAAACTCACTGTTGATAGAATAGACCCCATGATAGAAGGAGATAATTTAAAGTATCTTAGATTCCACGTGACGGATTATTCAAGAACTCCATCAGATAGCCCACCCCCAGATGGGGCAAATGAAATAGAGGGAGATGGAATTATGATACAGAGGAAATTCTTCTCATGTGGACACCAATATGAGATTCTAGTCAATACTGCTGATTGGCTGATTAACCAAGGGTATCTAACGAACGAAGATGTCCCTATTGAAGCGGGAGGACGTCCTAGGGCAAGAACCTATTTGATTAATTCCAAGCTGGAAAATGATGAGGCACCGAGACATGCAAACGGAGAATATTTTAGTACTCCTAAACAATTGATAAACGGATTATGGATAGAAACAAGGTATGCTCTTCCTGATACTATAAAACATGCGAAACATCTGTTGAGACATTTTAACTACTCAGAGAGTGATTTAAGAGTTATAGGATTCCGTTCCAGAACGAGAAGAAAAGTGCGTCAAAGGAATTAAAAAATGACGGAATATATAACTCGCCATTTTGCGTTCAATAACTCAAAATCCACAGGATGTTGAGTAATTACACCTAAAGAATCTTTTCTATTACCCTTGCATAAGCTGGTCGCGTAATTAAAATCCCAAAAAACAGCCCCACGATAGTTACGATCGCAAAACCGCGCAATGTACCAAGCGCCATGAACGCGAGTGCAAGCATCGCCACGATGGTGGTAGTCGCAGAAACGAATATTATACCAAACGCAAACGATATTCGTTTACGATACATGCTTGCTGAAGACCGCCCTCCGGAAAGCACTTCGTCCGTTATTATTACCAATTGGTCCACTCCAGTGCCTATAACCGCTATTATCCCTGCAATGCTCGGCAAATCCATTTCCCAGTTTATCACTGCTGCAAATCCCAATATCAATATTATCTCGCTGAGCAATGCGAAGAACATCGGAAATACTATCTTCTTCTCTCGGTATCGCAAGAAAACGACGAGTGTAACGGAAATAAGAGCAAGCAAACCAGAAATTGCCGCACCATTCTTGAATTTTACACCTAAATATGCTGGCACCTCACCGGAGCCCATTATATCTACATTTACCGGTAACGCACCTGCTTTTAAGTGTATTATCAGTTCCCTCGCCCGCTTCAAACCATCATTCCCTACTCCCGTCTGTGATATTAAACTATAGCGGGGTTCCGTTCGTAGGTCTTCCGCAAGGTCCGGCGATAAGGGTCCGCTGTACACAACTACATCATCAAGCAGCATAGCGAGTTCGTGGTTCTCTGGATCGTCTAATGCACCATATTCTATCGCAGCATCTCTTAACGCTTCCGCTCCTTTCTCTGTTAACGTAAATGGCGCACCCCACGGGGACTTTTCACTTGTTCGCTCTGGCACCATCCGCACGCTCTGTATCCCTTCGCTGCCGTAAACCACATGCGTGGTGATATTAACAATATCTTCTAATCTTTGCCCTGTGCTTACGTCGCCACCAGAGCCATTCGTCTGTATTCGTATCTCGAATTTACCGGGATTGCCCACCATATTTTTCGCGGTTTTTATATCTATACCCGCTAAATCTACGACCATAAGGTTGTTTCCTACGGTTCTTATGGTAGTGCTCGCTAAACCCAGCATATTTAGCTTCGTCTCTATTATCCGTCGAGTCTCGTCCCTTGTCTCTCGTGTTATACCGTCTTCAAAATAATCTTTGCCATCCGGTCTCTTTGCTATACTCCCGTTAATGCCAGCCAACACCTCTGTTAACTGCTCTTTTGTGACTGCCTTTCTTATCTCATATTCATATACACCCTCTTCGTCCGTCTTGTAAAATCCCACCTCGGTATCCAGGGCATCATTGAGGAAAGAGGTTACTTCGCTCTCATTAACCGGTGCGTTTATTCGTACCAGGGTGCCTTCTAATTTCAACTGCAGTGTGGAACCCCCTACTAAATCAAGACCGTATTTTAGATTGCCATCTATCCCGGCATCCGCAGGTGGTGGCGGATAAACATAAATAGCCACCAAAGCGAATGAAACGAGCAATATCACTGCTATTACCCTTATGTCACTTAACAATCCCCCTTCCCCTTTCTTCATTGTTTCAGTCCCTTACTCCATGTCAAATATACCTGCAGAATATTATACTTGCAGACTCATATAATCTTGATGTTTTAAAAGATGATGTAAATTCTTTTCATGAACCTGCTACATTCCAATAATTTGCGGGTTATTACCAATGAACATTAACGTCCGTAACCACGCTCAACGGCTTCCAGCGGTACCAGCCCAAATCCTCTTGCCGTTCCGCCAACCTCTCGCGCTTTGTTTCCAATTCGTTACCCGTAACGTCCAATTCCTTCTCTCGCGCTTTTAGCTTTTTATACCTCTTGTCCAAACGTTCGTATTCTCCAGGATCGCTTATACTCGTTCTACCACCCACCGCTGCCTCATACGCTTTAACTTCTTTATCGTGTGCCGCAATTGCTCTGTTATATTCATTTACTTCGCTATTGTATGTTTCTAATTCTCTTTCATGCTCGTCCCACTTCGCGGCATAGTCCACATAGAACCAGTACTCCAGAGCTGACGCTTTGTCTATGTTTACCATGCCACACTCCTCGCCTTCAAGAACATAAGCAATTTTATCGCACGAATAATTAAAATGAGGACAGTACCTGGTGGAATCTTCAAATATTTGTGAATGCGATACCGGATGCAGGAACCCTTCACCCGTGCAATCTACATAGACCAGCCCCCGATCCGTGGTGTTGAATGCGTTGAGTGCATGTCCTCCCTCATCATCCGAATCAAAGTCCACACAGACAAAAGCTGCTTTAATACCTGCTGCCTCGGCATTGTTATGTAGCATCTCGGCAAAGTCCGCACAGACAAATGACCCTTCTATATAGGGGATTTCATCTGTGTCATCACTGTTCAGAAAAGATATTAGTTCGTTCCATGTAGGGTCTGTAGCGTTCTTGTAGTTAACGAGACACACCCGCGACCCTGCAGCTTTGGAATACGGCAGTTTCTTGTTATATACGTCGGACCTGAAGTACTCGACCGGGTCCGGTAACTCGGGCAGCGTTTCTGTGTAATGTGTGGCTGTGTACCCTAAGACCAGTAATATTAACAGAGTCACGATAAGAAAACCTGCTAAAAGCTTCATTGCTCATTCCTCATTTATAACTATACCCACGACTTTATAAGTGGCATCAACTTAGACAAAAGGGATTTACGTTAGATAGTGGATAATATAGATCATCCGCTAAAAGCGAAATAGGGGGGGATTCGCACACATTTAAGAGGAAGTTTTTTTGACCGTTTTTGTCTGATGGACAACCTCCTTTGGGATAAAAATGCTTTTATATCATCTATCTGCCGAAATAATCACCCAAAAAACTCTATAGAGAATTTTGATTAACTCCTTTTTAAAGAATCCACTAAGACTTATTGCTCATATTTTCGATTTTTGGTATCTTTTTCTGTTTTTCACTCCACTTAACAGTTCATTTTCTCATTTTTTGTCGATAGCTACCGCTATCCTATACGGCTCCCTGCTTTTTGAGCGTACATAATTGATATAGGTCAAAGCCATAAGCAGTAAATATCATTTTGACGTTCACCCGTTTTAGAGTGGTAAGCATTACGTGTGATGCCGGGAATACCCTATGAATAACTGCATAATGCCTCTCGCCTGGAGCTCTCTTTTTGCTAATTCTGATATTCCGCAACTTATCCATGATGCTTAAAGGATGTTCCCGAGCACTTCGTTTCATCGTTGCCGAGTAGCCTGTTGGATTAGTTCCGTGATAGGCTTTGTCACGGTACACAACCTCGCCTTCCTGTGATAAGTCAACCTGGCTATCGT
>JAPWVK010000145.1 GCA_029241965.1 Candidatus Methanophagales archaeon | reverse complement strand
ATTTTCCACGTTGTTCCGCAGGCTTACTGCGTGGGCGTTGCCATCCACGCATTCTGCGGTAGGATTACCCCGAATGGAAGGGGTAGCCGGTTAGGCAATCGGTGATGCAACTTCTTGTCAACAGACAGATCACACAGATTTACACGAGAAATATTAATATGGATCAGGCGTAAGCACTCTATTGGTTTTTTATCCCTGCTAACCCACAATTCTTGTATTAATCTTGTGGAATCTCGTGGTTTTTTAGATTAGCTATACAACTACAAATATTATACTTTATCTACATAAAACCAATCAAATGAAACCCGATGAGTTATTCCGTCAGATAAACTTCTGCAAGACTATACAGGAAGAGGGCACGGACCCTTTTGATTTAAACGTCAAGAAAGTTCTTGAAACGCTGAAAGAGTATCTCAAAAAATGGAAGAGCAGGGACGACCTCCTTTTGGACGCAGAGGCGATTTCCGAACTGACAAAGATAATCGAACTGCAGGGTGAATGGATAAGGGACCGTTCTTCGTCATTTTATATAGACCCTGCTTTGATGGAACTCAAACTAAAAATGCTGGAGCCTGCTCAGTTAGCAGATGCTTTCTTTAAATCCTGGCATCCTGTTGTATCAATGGACCAGCTTACACCAAAGAGGTTGAAAGAGGGACTGGATTATTGGAACGCTCTATTACCCTTCAGTGAAAGGGGGGCGGAATTTCCGGATGCGGTAACTCCAGACTCATCTACGTTCGACTTTGATGATTTAATGGACATGAATATATTATCCCGGGAAGAGTTTGATGAGTCGCTAAAAGCGATTTTAAAAGACCTTGAGGAACGAGGCAGAACCGAATATCATGATTTTATTTATGACGAAGAATTTGGGGATAGTGTAAGAAGGGCGTATCTTACGAGTTATCTGGTAAGCGAAGGGAAAGCGGAGCTCGATATAGACCCCTTAGAAGAGACGGTTTTTATTTATCCCCGCAGTAGTGCAAGAGCTGGCGAGGTCAGGTCTATCCCGATTGCGATAAGCTACGAGGATTGGTTAAGATGGAGACAGAAGAGGAATCAAGAGCAAGAGCAGAAAGGAAGGTAAAGAAGGCAGCCCAGTTATTATTCTTCCGGCAGCACAGAATTCCCGGTGTTAAAGGTTGGGAACTCAAAAAAGCATTGGGTGATGATTACGTGGATGTAATCGGGGTTTTGGGTTCGGGGCTTGACAAGCTGGGAATGGAAGTGAAACAGTTACGTGACGATAAAAGAGGGGATGAAGAAAAAGCAGAAAGCGACAGGTTTATGATTGTGCTTAAAGACCCTCTGACCGAGAAAGCGTCGGGTGCAAGGATAGATGAGGTTGGAATGCTGTCTGCTACTTTAGCGTATGTCATCTCGAAGCAGGGTAAAGCGCCGAGGAAAGCGGTTGAGGTATTTTTGAGTGCGAAGTTTCCTAAGCATAGGGTTTTGTTCGCTCTGGACCGGTATATCAAGCAGGGGTATTTGGGTGAGGCGGATAAGGCATTGTTTATTGGATGGAGGACTCGTGCAGAGGTGGATAAGAAGAGTCTGTTGGATTTGATTCTGGGTGCGTGATAACAAACCTTTAAAAAAGGTTTGATCCAAAAACATTCCCTTTGGAGGGGTGGGTTGATAAGGGGGGTATGACCTCCTATAAAGAAAACCTGTGCTAAAAGAAAAGCAAAAATAACGTTTTTAGTCAAGGTTTTTACCGAAGGTAAAAAAAGTTGTTGGTAAAGCTTTTCTTTCCGCGATGCTTGCGCAGCACTTTTGGTCAAACTTTTCCTAAAAGTTTGTTGATTAAACTTTCTTAAAGTTTGATAGAAAAGGTTTCTTGTGAAAATCGGTGCAATCGTGTGAGTATAAAAGGTGCTAAACACATACTTTCAATCTACCCACCCCTGTACTCCTCAGGCAATAGCTCCTCTGAACCTGTAAGCTTTTTTACTATGTCCGCTACTACTTCTCGCATTTCTACTTGAAGGTCATAAAATTTGCTGACATCACTGCTCTTCACGATTTCTAGTGCGATGGAAATTGGCTCGAACAGCGCTTTATATTCTTTCTTCTTTTCATATATGGTGTTCAAAGCCATTTCCACAGCTTCAACGTTTTTAGCAGCGATCAAATCCTTCATGAATGCCATAATGTCTTTGCTAATAATCTTTTTAGTCTTCTCTTTATCTTTAAAGAGAACACTATAAGTATCAAAGGCGTCTAAGGCGGCATTCTGATTTTCTATAGCAATCCCATAATTGTTTCTATTAAATTCCCGCAATGATAAATTTAAGTGCATTCCCCCTTTTAATAGCCACACGAAAGATTCCTCATGATTTAATTCGATGGCTTTTGATAAAGCCTCCAATGCCTCTTCATACCTCTCAAGATCTACTAATGCCATGCCTTTATAGAACCAAGCGGAAGCATTGTCAGGATTTAACTCGATGGCTTTTGATAAAGTCTCTAATGCTTCTTCATGTCTCCCAATGTTTTCCAATGCCAAGCCTTTGAAGAACCAAGCATCAGCATGCTCAGGATTAAACTCGATGGATTTTGTGAAAGTCTTTAAAGCCTCTTCATGTCTCCCGAGGTTTCTCAATGCCACACCTTTGGCAACCCAAGCGATAGCATTTTTCTCATCATGTTTAATCCTCTCTTCTGCTTTCTTCAGAACCTCTTCGGCTTTCCCTTTCTCTAACAAAATGTTAAATTCCGCTTTAATAACTTCTGCTTTCAGTTCCCTGTCTCCATAAACCATTTCATCTAACAGTTTAACCTCACCTGTCTCGTAAATTTCTTTTACTACTCGTGGCATCAACTCTCTTTTATATTCCTTCGGAAGACTAAAGAACCAATAACTTGCCTCTCTGGCTATTGTTTCCCCTCGTGCATCTCTTAAGTGCTCAAAATGTTCTAAAAACTTCTCCTTCCTTTCTTCTAAACTATACCAGAGCTCCAAAAATTCTACTAATATAGAAAGCTTCTGCATGGCAAACGGCTGCCGTCTCAATTCTCGCCATAACCTGAATAACCTTTCCCTCACCTCATATCTTGTAGTCTTCCCCATTCTCCGAGAAATCACGTAGCCATCTTTTTCAAGTCGTCTAAGCTGAGTATTAACGGTTTTCTCATCCAACCTCGCCTTTTTGGATATTTCCTTTGGCGTTTCTGGTCTTTCGATAGATATTAACGTATCGAATACTTTTCGCTTACCACTACTAAGCAATCTAAAAACGTCCTGATAATAAGGTGTGTTTTCATCGAGTAATTTTAAAAAAGCCTTCTCAACGTCCACTAAGTTTCCTTTACTCATAAGTTCGTAAAGTAAAATTGCCATCCTCGGACTTCCACCGGTAAGAACATAAACGGCATCTATTTTTTGCCCGTATTCACCCATCTTACTCAAGAACACTTCGTTGTTCTCAATCCTGGCTATTTCCATCACAAGCTCCTTGAGCTCCTCTCTTGTAAGTTCCTTAAGATAGATTATATCGAAGAAGTTGAAAAAAGGTTCCTCGTGTTCAGAGACCTGTGGGAAAATCAGTGGCGCAGTGGTCACCACCGTGAATATTTTCTCCGTCTGAAAGATAGACCGCAGCTTTTGCACTTCCTGTTTGCTCATCTGCTCCCCCAATATCTGGTTTAAGTTCTCCATAAAGAGCACTATCATTTTGTTCGTACTCTTCAATTCCTCCAGAGCCTCTACGACTACTTCATCGTCGGACATCCGCTTAAATTTGCTCAAATCGATTTCTCTATCATTGCTCAACTCTAAAATCCTCAAAAGCAAGTCAGAAACTCTGTATAATGAGAACTCTTCTTCTGAGAGCTTTACTGGCAACGCATTGTCAATTTGCTCTCCAACGTCACTGTAGAGTAGCGTGACGAAATGTGTTTTTCCTACGCCTCTCGGGCCGAAGATCAAATAGTATCGTGGCGTTCGGTTCTTTACAGCAGTTTTTATTTCCTTCGTCAGCTTCTTCATGAGCGTTTTTCTTTTTTTACCTGTAAATAGACGCTCCAGCGTTTCTCTATCCATCGCATCCGGTTGGAACCGGTAAAACACCACATCAGACATTGTACAACCTCCACCAATCTCTCAAAACTTTTGATTGAAAACGTATATGCTCACCATCAAACGTGATGTAAAAATCGTTTTCAAGATCATAGAGTAAGTTCATAAACTTCTCTTCATCTTCTATTACTGTTGCTCTTCGGAATAAATCAAAAGCAAGAGCCTTGGGAAATCCTTGCTCAGCAAGGCATACTTCTCTCAAAATATCTTCAGCTGCTCTCGCCAACACGCCCTTGTAATAAATTCCCAATCTCTGCTTGTAATAATCGAAATATCCTTTACCATGAGCCCCGAGCAATTTACTGTTATAGAGTTCCTCGATATCCTCCTCGCTCAACCAACGCTCGTCTTCAAATATCATGCTAAGGAAGATAGAAATAAAATAAGGTATGTATGGCGCTCCTACACATTCCAATATCTTCAGCCCGATTTCTTCCTCATAGTCCCACCCGCTATCCTCAAAAGCTTTCTTAATGAATTTCAAAGCTACTTCTTTTGTGAATCCGCTTATATTAATCGTTTTCAAGTCGTTTATCCACGCTAAAGACCCGAAATTTCTCACAATTCCTTTGAAACTCACAGATCCTCCAACGATGAACTTTAAATCCTCAGACATGGTTTGTCTTGTGCTTCTTAGCCACTGGAGGAATTCCCGCGCTGTCTCTTCATCCCGCTTTTTCACGTTGTTAATGCACTCAGATAGTTCATCAACAATGATACAGATACAGTTCTTTTCGGAAAGATGTTTTATCGCGTTTAAAACATCGTATCCTTTAGAAGACCAGTTATCATCGTTTATCTCTTCTTTTACACCTTCGGCGAACTTTGCTTTAAATCCTGACATAGAAACTTCAAACTCTTTAAGCCGTTCGCCCAAGCGAACAAAAGAGGACTTCATATTTTCCAAAAAAGAGCCTCGCGCTTCAGGAGAAGTATCAAATGCAGCAATAGCCAACCAGAATACGAAATCCTTGGGGCTGTGGACGTGCATCACGTCGAGGTATAAGCATAAATAACCTCTCTCCGTTAGTTTCCTTTCCACTTCACGCATTACCGAGGTCTTTCCATACCTTCTCGGAGCAACGAGCAAAATGTTATCTTTTCTCAACGATTCCACAACTGCCTTCACCTCGTCTTCTCTATCGAAGAAATCCTTCCCCGTGGCGGGGCCGCTAACTACCGACATCTTTGTCACCTAACAATATTGTTGTATAACATATATGTTATATTATGCATGTGTTATATAAAAGTTTTGTTGGAAATAGTACATCAGATTTATTTCGTACACATGTAATGAAACAAGTAAATCCCTTTTAGTTTGTGAAAAAGGAGTTCTTTTTTCCTCCCTTTTCCTTCGGATTTTGAATTGTCGAACAGCCTCTTCGGTGCAGAAAGTTTCAACTGGCTCTCAAATTCCTCATCAGCCCTGATCCTCTTCGTTCTCATTTTAATAAAAACCTCTGAATTAATACATTAATGATGCAGTTAAGTGTAGGCGCGCGAGTGAGGATAAAAAAGAAGAGTGACAGCGGCACTGTGATTTATGAAGGAACCGTAATGCCAACGGTATCGAGAAATATTGTCCTAAAGCTCGATAACGGCTATAATGTAGGTATAAGACCCGAAAACGTGGATATTGAGGTTATAAGTAGTGCGGAAAAATTAAAAGGTGAGAAGATCGTAGAACTAAAGAAGGGGCAGAAGCGCGAAGCTGATTTACCGATATTGGCCATTCTCTCGACAGGCGGCACAATAGCCTCTAAAGTGGATTACAGAACTGGTGCGGTTTCTCCTCAATTCTCTACTGAGGATATACTCGAGGCAATACCCGAGTTAGGTGCGATAGCGAACATCCGCGGAAAAGTGGTTTACAGCATACTTAGTGAGAACATGCGTGCTGAATACTGGAAGAAGCTCGCAACTGAGGTTTATAATGAGATAAAAAATGGTGCGGAAGGTATAATTGTGACGCACGGCACGGACACGATGGGCTATACCGCCGCAGCTTTGTCGTTTATGGTGCAAACACCCGTGCCTATCGTTCTCGTTGGCTCGCAACGCAGTTCCGACCGCCCGTCCAGTGATGCAGCAATGAATGCAATCTGTGCGGCAAAGGTGGCTTGTAGCGATCTTGCGGAAGTTGTTGTCGTGATGCACGGTAATACCTCTGACAATTTCTGTTTTATTCATCGCGGCACGAAGGTGAGGAAGCTGCATACCTCAGCGAGGGACGCTTTTCAATCGGTAAATGACGTGCCAATAGGTAGGGTCTATTATGACGCGAGCGATATAGAAAAAATAAGATTTGAGTTTCTTTCTACGCATAAGAGGCGAACCAAGAAAGAATTAGAGCTGAGAGGCAAATTAGAGGGGAAATGTGGCCTCATTAAATTTTATCCTGGTGCAGACCCTGAGATATCAGACTTTTTCGCGACGCATGGATACAAAGGCATTGTATTGGAAGGAACAGGTTTGGGGCATGTATCAGCGGAGTGGATACCCTACGTGGAAAGACTCATAAAAGAGGGGATACCTGTTGTAATGACATCACAATGTTTGTACGGAACGGTATGCGATAGGGTTTATGATACTGGTCGTGATTTACTTCGTGCGGGCATAATAGAGGGAGAGGATATGTTGCCCGAGACCGCTTTGGTGAAATTGATGTGGGTATTGGGTCAAACTACCGATATGGACGAAGTGCGCGATATGATGCGTGAGAACATTGCAGGGGAGATAAGCGAAAAGCGCACGATATAAAAAAAAGAAGAGGGTGAGAGGTAATCGAAACTACCCCCACACACCTCTGCAGAGAGGAGTCCCGGGGTAATGAGGATACCATGGTGGCGCGGGGGTACGCGTACCAGGACTTGGCGTTGTTGAGTATCGCGGGAATACAGGGAATACACGACTTGCATTCCACGGACATAGCTTGCTCAGGTCCCTTGACCAGTGTTTAATGTGCGGCGCTGTGGTCGTACAGCTACCTGCAACATCGCAAGCGGTGACGGTAATGTATAGGGATTCCCCTGCTGGCTGACCTGGTATAGTTACATTCCAGTATCCATCAAAAATTGTCCCACTAAGAAAGATCATTGAGACCGTCGTTGCATCGTTGGAGTGGTTGATATATGTGAGGTTTACCGTAGCCACACCGAGGTCATCTATAACGTGAGCCGTTATATTCACATCTTCACCCTCAACAGGATCATCGCTTGACTGTACAACACTAACAATATACGGAGCCGTGGTATATGCCTTCACATCCGCCGTTGTCGCGTTGGTAATTTTGCCACCGGTTAAATTACCTGTAACATTGACATTGTTAGTCAACGTACCAAGGGTGCTATTAGTGACGTTTATACGTGCCACAAGATATACCGTCTGTGAACTCGAAGCGGCTAATGTGCTTATGGACCAGTTGACCCAGGGGCTGCTATGGACACCGCCATCGGTAGCATTGACAAAAACCAGCGTAGACGGTAAACTGTCGTTGATGTAAACGGGACTTAGAGCCTCATCTCTTAGATTATACACCGTAATGGTAAAGTTGATTTCCGTGCCATTGACTCCTTCGGTTGGTGAAGCGGTCTTCTCCACTCTAAAACCATCCAATGTTGTTACATGGACCGTGCATGTGTCGTAATCTGTTACTTCCAGCCCGCCATCTTCTGTGGTAGCATTAACCGTGGCGTTGTTGGTGATAGATGGCTTATCTGAGTCGGTAACGACATATGTTTTTGTCCCACTCATGTATCCGCCCGGCACTAGCGACGTTTTTGTGAGCGGTATTGCCTCATGCCTGTCATCCGTAACATCCGTAACTGTGATATTCGTCATGTTTACATCACCGTTGTTGATCACGGTAAAACAGTACGTTACCGTATCGTTAATATACGTGGTCAAAGGGTCACTACCGGGACACGTGCCATCCAGAGAAGCGGTCTTTATAATAGCTATTAAAGGACTGCGAATCTCTGAACTTTTCGTTACGCTGGCACTGAATACCTCGCCTATCGCATTGGTGCCCTCAACACTGAGTATATTTTTTACCGTTTTGTCTGGATCTACATCAACAGCCTGTACCACATACGACCTTTGGTATGTTTTGTTAGTTCCTGGCTCCAAGAAGAGGCTAGTGTCCAATATCTCTACCGTGCCATTAGGATAGGTATCAGAGACATTCAGTGTACAATTAACGGTATCAGGATTTGTCACTTGCAATGTGTAATTAATGGCCTCGCCGACACAGTATGTATCCTTGTCGGTAGTCTTACTCAAACCAATACTATAAGCGGTCACCGGTGCGACAGACATCACAAATATCATTGCCACTAAAAGGCATGTCATCACTCTTATTTTTTGCTTCCTCTCTTCCCAAACATTTACTTCATTTCTCGATTTTGGAAACATGTTTTGTATCCCTCCTACTTTGCACATGTTATATACACATGTTAGATGCTTATTTAAAACCCTATGCCACTATAAAAACCTTTTAGGAGTATTTCCGGTGGAGATTATCGTCAAACCTCTGTTTCCAGTGGAGATTGGGGCTGTTAATATCCCGTATTTAAATGATATATGTACTAACAGACATCATAGGTGCAGGGGGTAATACGAGAAAAATGAGTTTTGATTGGATAATTGGGATAGTAATTGTGGCAGTGATTATATTGGCATCTGCGATAAAGGTCGTGAAGGAGTATGAGCGGGGTGTAATCTTCAGACTTGGTCGGTTGGTAGGAGCAAGGGGACCGGGGCTGTTCATAGTCATCCCCATATTTGAGAGCATGGTAAAGATAGACCTCAGGGTATCGGTGTTTGACGTTACGCCGCAGGAAGTTATAACCAAGGATAACGTTACGGCACGCGTGAATGCCGTGGTTTATTACCGTGTGCTTGACCCGGAGAAAGCGGTAACCGAAGTGGAGCAATATCAATATGCCACCGCACAGATTGCATTGACCACAATAAGGGGCGTGATAGGGCAGGCGGAACTGGATGAATTGCTCTCGGAGAGGGATAAAATAAACCAAAGATTGCAACATATAATTGACGAAGCGACAGATCCGTGGGGGATAAAGGTGTCGGCGGTGGAGATAAAGGATGTGGAGCTGCCAAAAGAGATGCAGCGTGCGATGGCAGCGCAGGCAGAAGCAGAGAGGAATAAAAGAGCGCGGATTATCTCTGCAGATGCTGAGTACCAGGCGGCGAAGAAGATAGCAGAAGCAGCGAGCGTCCTCGAGGGCGAGAAAGGAGGGATGTTCATCAGAACACTGCAGACAATAAAAGAGGCAACAGAGGAGAAGGCTACTACTGTGGTCATCCCGTTTCCAATAGAAATGCTTGAAGCTTTTGGATACCGAGTCGAGTCGAAGGCAAAGACAAAAGAAGCTGCAGAAACAAAGGAATAAGCGGTTGCAAACCTTTTTGGGCGCAAAAAGTGTCGCCCAATTTTTTTTTCTTTATTTCTTTGATTTGTTTTAGAAGGTTACATGGGTAAGCAATTCTTAGTGATAACTGCGAAGGAAGAAGTAACGAGGAAGATCGCAGAGCTAAGTACCGAACTTGCGAAGAGGATAGTAGCGGAGACCGAGAGCGTAAGGATAGACCGCTACGAGGCACTTGGTAGAATTGTTGCCCGAGATATGTATTCACCACACGACATCCCACCTTTCGACCGTGCAACTATGGATGGCTATGCCGTTGTAGCTTCCGATACGTTTTATGCTGCTGAGGATAACCCGGCCGCTTTAAAGGTAAAGTGTTCAATTCCGGCAGGTGAATTCCCGTCACAGAGTATAGAGCAGGGAAGTTGCACGGGCATATCTACAGGTGCGGTTATACCAAAAGGCGCAGAGGCCGTGGTTAAAGTAGAAAATACCGTTGAGGAGGATGTGGGGGCAACGGTAAGAACGGTAAATGTTTACAAACCGGTGGCACCGGGCGAAAATATCATGCTTGCGGGCTCGGACATAAAGCGAGGAGAGCGGATAGTAAATAAGGGAACCATACTGACACCGCGAGAGACGGGTGTTCTGGCTGCTTGTGGGCTAAATGAAGTTGTTGTTCGTAAAAAGCCGGTAGTAGCAGTTATATCCACGGGCAACGAAATAGTAACGCCAGGAGAAACACTCACACCCGGAAAAATATACGATGTTAATACACAGACACTCTGTGACTCTGTTAGAGATAATGGCTGCATACCGGTATCTCTTGGGATTACCCGAGACAACATCGAAGAGATGGCGGGGAAGATAAGGGAGTCGCTGAACGAAGGTGCTGATGTTATAATCCTTTCTGGTGGCACCTCTGCTGGTGCGGGTGACGTGCTGCCAAACGTGATAGAAGAACTCGGTGAGATTATCGTGCACGGTGTGGACATAAAACCCGGAAAACCATTCGTATTTGGGATGTGCCGTGAGAAGTCAGTACCTGTATTCGGATTGCCGGGTAATCCTACTTCCGCTTTGATTACGTTCAATCTTTTCGTGGCGCCGTTGCTGCGTACAATATCAGGAGTTTCTTTGCAGAGTGATTATGATAAAGGAGCGATAACGAGAGCGAAGGCCGCGATTAGAATCTTTTCAGAGCCAGGCAGGAATGAATACGTGCTTGTGAATTTGGTGAGGGAAGGGAAAAACTTTGTTGTATACCCGATTCTCACAGGCTCTGGCGCAATCACGACCCTATCAAAAGCAGAGGGGTATGTACTCATGGCGAAAGGGAAGGAGATATTAGAAGAAGGAGAAGAGGTGGTGGTTGAACTATTGACTAAGCCCGTTTCTTTTGGAAAAAGAGAAGCGTTTACGGAAAAGGAAAAGAATAGTGTTTAGGTTGGGTTTCCGCATTGGTACATGTAACTATTTATATTTTAACTTCGGCTTTTATATTATAAAATTAGAGGTATTATAGTACCCGCCTTAACTCAGTTTGGAAGAGTGCGCGGCTGTAGTGTGATTTTTGACCACCTCCCAAGGTAAAATACCGCGCGCGCGGACACCGCGATGTCCCCGGTTCAAATCCGGGAGGCGGGATTTTACTAATCCTCTTTTTCTGTTCGTGGAAATGGTTTATCAGAAGTTAGAGTTTATCTTTTTGTGGTTTGTTCATAGCCAAAGGGGAAATGACTACTGATAACACAGGCGACTCGGAGTTAGAAAAAGCGGAGTTTATAGAGATAGCACAGAAGATAGTACGCGAGGGGCTGGGTCCTATATGCGACAATTGCCTTGGCAGACAATTTGCAACGGTTTCTTCGGGACTATCGAATAAAAAAAGAGGCGAGATTTTAAGAGAAGTTTTAAGGACAAAAGGCGAAGAGATAGAAGCGGGCAAATGCTGGCTATGCAATGGTCTTTTCGAGCATTTAGAAGACTGGGTCTCAAAAGCGCTGGACGCGTTGGAAGAATACGAATACAACTCGTTTTTAGTGGGCACAAAAGTAAGCGGGCTGATTTTAGAGAACGAGGAGTTGATGTGGGAGATCGCAGGTGCTTCTTTCGCCGAGCCGCTGAAAGCAGAGTTGAACCGCGAAGTAGGGAAGAGGATAGAGCAGGAGACGAGTAAGATAGCGGAGTTCGATAGACCTGAGATTGTGGTGTTATTGAATCTGTGGACGGATGAGGTGGAGTTGCAGGTGAATTCGGTATTCATCTATGGCAGATACCGGAAGTTTCTGAGGGGGATACCACAAACGAAATGGTTCTGTCGTGCATGCCGTGGTAAGGGCTGTGAAAGATGCAATTTCACAGGTAAGATGTATGCGGAATCGGTCGAGGAGCTGATCCAGGATTCTATATTGGATGAGTTTCAAGGCGTGGATATGGTATTGCACGGTAGTGGACGAGAGGATATAGATGCGCGAATGCTCGGGTCAGGTCGCCCGTTTGTAGTGGAGCTAAAGGAGCCGAAACGGAGGCACGTTGATTTGCTGAAGTTAGAGTTGAAAGTGAAGGAAGAGAACACCGGGAAATTGGAGGTAACAGGTCTGCAATACGTGAATAGAGAGATGGTGGCGCGGGTGAAGAATGCGAAAGCGGATAAAACTTACAGGGTAGAGGTGGCGCTAAAGGCGGATGTAAAAGAGGAGGATTTACGAGAAGCTGTGGCAACGTTGGATGGTGCTTTGATAGAGCAGCAGACTCCTACGAGGGTGGTGCACAGAAGGGCGGATTTGGTGCGTAAGAGACGAGTATATGAGATGAAGCTGATGAATTATGCCGTAGGGGGTTGTGCTATAGAAATAAAATGCGATGGCGGGTTGTACATAAAAGAACTCATGTCGGGTGACGGGGGGAGAACAAAGCCGAGTCTTAGCGAGTTGCTTGGTGCAGAAGCGGAAGTGAAGGAGTTGGATGTGGTGGATGTGGATTTGGATGTTCAGGTGGAGGATGAGGTAAAAGGGAGGCAAGCTGACTCTTAATAATATGCCTGAGTTATTAGATGAAATAGAGGACCTTCTGAAAAAGGGGGAAAAGAAAAAGGCGTTTGGGCTTATCAAAGATAAGGACACAAATTCTTTAGCCGAAGAATTAATAGAACGAGGGTCTTTTCTCGCAGATAATGAAAAATATGATTTTGCAATCATGTATTTCAATTTTTCAGAGAAAATTGCCATAGATAAAGGGATTAAAGAAACTGCAAGAAAACATCTGACGGATGCTTATATTATTCGTGGACTTGCTTATGGCGGGAAAGGGGAATTTGATACAGCAATAGAAGATTATAACAAGGCGATAAAATTAAATCCTGAATATGCGGGTGCCTATAACAATCGTGGACTTGCTTATTGAGGTAAAGGGGATTTTGATACAGCAATAGAAGATTATAACAAGGCAATAAAATTAAATCCTGAATATGCTGGTGCTAATAACAATCTAGGACTTGCTAATTCAGTAAAAGGCGATTTTTATCTGTTTCTCATTATAATGTAACTTTCATTACTCCTGAAAAGCAAAAATTGTATAATAAATTGTTTAATATGACCAGCGTAGAATCATTAGAAAAGCAAGAAATGTTAATTAATATGGCATTTGGTGGTCGTAGAGCAATTTCGGGTGGTGAGAAAGTGGGTGCAGTTATAGTAGACTCGATTTCAAAATATTCT
>JAPWVK010000144.1 GCA_029241965.1 Candidatus Methanophagales archaeon | reverse complement strand
TACTTCTACATACACTTCAGCATCTCCACCATTCGATGACAAATAGATATATTCTCCATGGTGTTCACCACCTTCCAAATATGAAGTGTCTATTCCAACTTCTACACTCTTGCTATCCCCCTCGTTTAGATACCCATCTGATGGATACACCGCTATCCAATTCGAACTGCAAGAAGCATCCCACTCAAGCGTGCCACCGCCCACATTTCCAACAGAGAAACTATCACAATCAGTTTCTCCTATCTCCATCTCGCCAAAATTAATGTTAGTTGGGTCCACAGACAACTCAGGTTCCTCTTCATTCCATTTGAGCCCATAATCTGAAACATTAGCAGAAGAGCGATTAGAGTCGTTATTTACTGGAGCCGCGCCCGAAACGATGCCGCTTGCTGCTATCAACAACACAATAGAAATCGCCAATATTTTACAAACTGTTTTGACCCACATTTTATAGTATCTTCCCCCTTCAGATACACTCCCATTTTATCACAGGTATTCATCGCATATATTTTTTTCCATTTGTATCGAGTATTAAGAGTCAGACTACCCTGATCAACCCACCCCAATCTAAGCAGTACCGAAGAAACAACTCAACAACCGATTGCGGAACAGTAACAACCCTGATTATTATACTTCCCAGACACCAACTTTTTTAAAAAAAATCTACTACCACATGTTCATCCAATAACTTTATCCGCTTGATAAAAAGAGCTTGTTAACGTTGTCACACGGTAAAGATTCATAACAAAAACGGAAAAAGGAGGGAGATGGATATAACATTGGAATGCACAAAAGCGTTGGAAATTACTTATATGTATAAAGAGAAGTCCCAAAACGGGTTTAGAAAGATGAAAAAGAAAGAGCATCTAATTTACTTCAGCAAAACGAGATAGAGGTGCAGTATCCTTTTCCCATGCTCTTTTATGATACTGATTGACACTAATTTTTTGGTAATATCTACGTAAATCCGTGAAATCTGTGCATATTATCCGATCTAACCACATCAGCAGAAAATTATGGATATCCCTTAAATAGAGGCTAAACACAGTTATATTGTAGAAATCATCCTTAAAATCCTTTCTGCCTCTTTTTTCGGAGATTCTTGCCAATGGATATACTTTTGCTTAGGAACTCTTCCATAAAAATCATCGAATAGAGTTCGGTATCTTCCAAAACAAGCAGAATCTATATGCCACGTTTCTGTTAAGCTATCTACAATGTCTTTTATATTAATTCTATAGTTATAGTTACAATATGGATTTTCAATAAATTCGGAATTAGCCTCTTCAATGTATCCTCCTGCTTCAACACCATACCCCTTAGATATGAAACCCAAGCCAAGTATTTTGGAGCAATAAGTATGATTTTTAAACCAATTGCGTATTTCGTCTCTAATATAATCTTCTCCTATAGCTAGATTAGCTGCGTCAATAACAATGACTCCAAATAGATCTCTAGGCAATTGTGCTGATTTTTTTTTAATAATGTCACGTATACCACGAGCAAAGATTATAGGCAGTCCACGTGGTTGCATTTTTTTGCCTTCGCATTTAGACTCAGCGAAATTAGTAACATTAGGACTTTTTCCTTCTTTAACCGCTATCGTAAAATTTTCTAAATTTATGGTGAAAGATATGATGCCTTCTTTTAAATTATAACCCGCTTTTTTCAGTGCATCCTCTATATCCTCTTCACTTGGAATAGTTCTGAGATTATATAGATTCGTGCCAATCTTTGTATTGAGTTTGAGACATTTTACCATTTCTTGTATCACCTGAGGAATAGCCTGATATTTCTGGATACGTTCAATCCCTTTATTAAACGTTACTACTTCGATATACAATTTTTCTCCCGGGATTTTTGTATATGTCACTTCAATGTCCGGTTTCCTTGTTCTTTTTGGATCTTGTAGATATTTTGGTATAATATCTGGTTCCAAGCAGATTATATTCCCATCATCGCTCTGTTTAATACTTGCAGCTATCTTTAGCTGAAGTCGGGCATGCCAATATTTTTCTTCCGATTCCACTAAGTCTTTTTCAACTTTATCTGATCCAGATATGCCTTGAAGTGCTTTTAGCCACTTGCCAATTAACGAAAGTTCCCGATAACCCGGATACCTATTTCTATCTCTAAAAAAATCTAAGAAAGGATTTTTTTCATACTTCTTAACCATATCATCGAATTTTTGCTTTGTGAGTACATTATTCCGAATATATTCGAGTTCTTTACAGTTTGTTTCCATCTTGCACATTCCTTACACTTGCATGAACGAGCACCCAGCTCTCTTTCCCCCGTTTGGTTTGGAGGTTATATTACTCATCCTATTATCTATTCAAAATCTTCCATTCATATAATTTTTTCTGTTCCCCTGTGTGTGCTGGTTGGATGTACTCCACTGGTTTGTTCTCTATACGGTAGCGAAATGAATATTAACCTTGGCAGATTTTAAATGTTAGTTCGTACAAGTCCAAATACAGGTAAACAAGGGTACTTTTGTTGTATATTTAGTCTCTGGACGTAAAGCATAGTGCAGGAGGTTTCAGAAGTATTTTTGCGGAACATATAGTATATAGATTACGATACAGTTTATGATACAGTTTATGATACAGATGACATATAGACTACGATATAGATGACAAACTTTTATATACTGATTACGATATAGAAGACACAAATGGCAAAAAAGAAGATGTATCCCAGCCAGGAAAGATACATAGCAAAAAATCCGGTTGTTAGTTTCAGATTGGCGAAAGAAGATAAAGAGAAACTGGAGGATATAGCCGAGCGAGAAAACACTACCGTGGGTCAATATGTAAGAGACTTTCTAAAAGGAATCATAGAGGAAAGAGAAACTGAGATGGATATTTATACAGAAGGCGCTAATGACGGCTACGAAAAAGGAAAGGAAGATTGGCAAATTTGGTTTGATTGCAACGTATGCGGTGAACCCTGCGCTATTCATCCAGGGGATAAAGCGCATAAAGAGATTATAAAGCATCTGGAAAACTGGGGGCATGAGGAGTGCATTGATAAGCAAAAAGAGGAAAGTAATAAAAGTTAGACTTTGTGGTCTTTAAAGCAACAGATTTATTATTCTGCTGAGATTGAATCTGTGTGATCTCGTGGTTATAAAAGAAGCTAAACGTTTGCAGAAACAACCCCTTTAACAAACCGAAAAACAAACCAATACGAGCCCATATCTAAACTTTCCCATTTCTCTTTCCGGTTTATTCCAATCTAATAGCAGGTATCCAGTCTTTATAAACTTTTCCATTTACATCCGTGAACTTCGTGCAGTTTATCCAGCCGTTTGCTGTCCGTAGTGCAGCCGTATGATGAATTTGTGGATACGAGCCGGTGCGAACGGTATAATTGTACGTTTCGTTTGCCACAAGCGTAAAAGATTGGTTAAAAGAGACGTTGTGCCAATCTTCTCCTTTGTAACCATCCCATTTTGCTGTTACATTCAACGTTTTATTCCATATCTTTACGTATTCCGTATGCCCACCCGTGCCTGCGCATGGATACGTATAAAGCGTTTGCACGCTGATTGTTTGATTTAGCGTGATTGTACCGTTATGCGTGCCGGAGATGCTTGGATATGGCTTGGCGGACTCACCTGTATCAAAGACTGGTGGCGTAGTATCTGCAATAACCTCCACCCAAACAGGATTTGTGTAACACCGATATTCTTTGCCATTCGTTGTGTTTGCCTCCACACGGTAATAACACGATTCGTTTGGTGATATCGTTAACTCATACTCATCACAAAAAGCGTTCGTTCCAATAGTAGATGGCTGTATCACCCTGAAATTGTTTTCCGCAGTCCCATTAATCACACCCTTATTCACAACGATATTGTTTATACCGCCGAATTCGGGAGTGCTGTTCCACTGTATGCGAATTGTGGCATTGGTCCCTTTAGTTACGCTAACGTTATTCCCGACTATCGCTCCGTTTATGTCGAATAACACTAACGGGCCATCGCTCATCACAGAATGACCGTTACGGAGTGCGTTAATGATTTCCGTTCGTGGAGGTAAACTACTCTGCGAATAGCCGGGTACGTAAATATAAGTCTTAACTTTTCCGGCAATTGCATTAAAGTCGCCATGTGCATCCGTACCACCTTCTACATAGACGTGCCTTCCGCCCAGCAGGAGTTCACTCCACTTCGCCAGACCATCGGGTAAATGCGAGGGTATATCAGAGCCATAGTTCCAGATTTGTAAGCCTGTAAATGGCAGATTATAATCTTCCGCTCGCCAGGGGTCACGAAATTGGTCGTCATAAAACGGATGCGCAAGATAAGTGAGTCCGCCCTGGCTGTTCGCAATAGCAATCGCTTCCGCGGGCGTATAATTCGAACCCGTGCGATCTTCCCATTCGCCACCGGGAATAAAATCCGCACCATAAACTAAGAGGTGATTATATTGGTATAGCGATGAGAATGGTTCTGTTCCGGGTAAATAACAGGATACTTCTTCTCCTTGTAGTATCCTGAAGAAGCCATCAGAATGTGTATCACAGTCCCCACTCGAAATAGCCCACTTTGCAGGGTACAAATCAAACGAGTGGTCGGTAACTATCATCCAATCCAAACCCATTGCATTATTAGAAGCCCTTGTTGCATAAATTGGCGCTCCGTATTCGTACGCATTGCTGGTGTAATTGGTATGTAGATGCGTGTCGCCACAGTACCAATCTATTGCTTTAGGAATATCATCCTGGGCAATTCGTACATTTGATGGGCCTTCCCAATTATCTGGCGACCAATGCAGATCGAATTTAATTTTTACTGATATTGCACCGTCAACTTGAATAAATAAATTTTTGTCTATGTTAAACAGATAGAAAAAAGGAGTATTGCTACGGTCTATCGGTTGTGCCGAATCCCAATTTGTGGATGCGACAATGCTATCATCGTTATTGTGGTCATAAACATAAATGTTATTTATGTCGGCATAAGTAGCCCGGTCGTTATCCACCGCCAAAATTGGGATATACTTCTCCGATTTTTCTATTCGCCATGGTACGTCTAATATATAACCTTCCGAAGGAGAATACACCATCGGTATTACAATTTTGCTATCGGGAGTGACTACATAACCCTCACTGTCATTGTTATATTCTAAAACAGTATCGTCACCCTCCACTTGAGTATAGACCTTGTAGGTCCCAGAATCTAAAGCTATTGAAATATCATCCAAAGTGGTTACATTCGTGTCATAACTGGTTGTTTCCGTACCGTCTTCTACTTTAACGACTCGGATATTCATAGATGTAAATTCCGTTGGTTCTTCGGACATCAGGGTTGCAATACCATATGACTGCTGTTCTAATTGATTTGCTATCTCCAATTGGTCATTAAACTGAGTAAAATCCAACGTAATACTACCCGCAGCTTCTGCATTTACTGACGCGGTCATCCCAGCTAAAATCAATACGACTAAGCAAGACACTAACAATTTCTTCATTATTTCCTCCTGCTTATTAAATAACCCACTATTGCGCCGATCAAAGCATAGAATGTAACTACGGCGAGTAACTCAAAAAGGTGGGATAAAAATAGCAATCCGGCACCGAATATAGAGAACGAAAGCACTACAGGAATTGAAATAAAGCTAATATCGCCTGTCACGTATGTGACAAGCGTACCTATCACTCCGACCAGCCCACCCACAAGAGCTCCTTTTTCCCACAGTTCAATGTTTTTACGGGTTTTCATTATATATATAGCCTATTATTTCTTTGGTAAAGCTTTCTTTTATTAAAGAAAGGGTTTTCATTGTATAAATAAACTATAACAGGTTTAGCGAATATGTGCCATCCCTGTTTTTAGACTATCTGCGAGATGCCATCCTCAAATGAATTCTATGGCATCCGCTGAAGGTTTATGGTTTATGAATTACTATGAGGATTGCTGTACCCGATTTTGTTTCATCTGGTCCCTTATCTTCAATGATTTTTTGTCACCTTGTTCTTCAAGCCAATCCAGTACTTTTTCACGTTCTTTATAAGATTCTATAGCTTTAATAAATTTGTCATGTTTCCTCAATCCTTCTTTTCGCACTATCTCAAGAGAATAACGTAATGTTTCAATCGCCACTTGCTTCATAATAAGATATTCATGTTGACTCGCGATTCCCATTTCACTACCATGAACGATTTTCGACCTCAGCTCATAAATCAACAGAACTTTGACAGGATCTGTGAATGGCTTCTCAACGTGAAAATTTAACAAAAGCATACGATATGCCAATGTCTTCCCTTTCTCCTCATCTGAGATTGTTGTCAATATTGCTTCTAATGCCGTTGATAAATAGATGATTTTTATATCTAGGTTTTCTTCTTCAATACTTCGTCCAATCCATGCTAAAGCCCATCTAAATCGCTTTCTGAGTTTTAGAGGAGGTTTTTCTTCTTCTAATATCCATGGGACGCCACTAAGAAACTTATTTATGCTTTCTTCCAGATCTTCAGTGATATCTGTAGGAAACGGTTTATATCCTCTTTTCCACAGGACACCAACAGACGAAGGAGTATCTTTTTTCCTGTAACAGATAATTTCATCTTGCTTGAAGAGCGTACTCTTATCAGATGTTAAAGTGTTTGTTGAAATAGAAACTTGTAAACACCGAATGACAAAATCAGCTTTTTTTCTTGCGCGGTCACAAACTAATTTTGGATTATTGCCTTTTTCTGGAATGATGGCCATGGTTTTGTTTACAATGTCTTCAAATATTATTGCCTTTTTTCGTATCCCCCACTCTTCGAGGGCAATCTCGTCAAATTTCTTTACAACAACATCACCTATCTCAATCTCAGAATCCTTCGCGTCTAAATACAAGATTGGGACCAAAACTTCATACTCCTCTAAAGGTCTCAATATATCCGATAAAAACGCATTGATTTTCCCGTTTAGTTTACCTGTGTTTTTGTAAACAGAATATCCCGATATTATTTCACAGGTAAAATGCCAAAGAGCGTTTTCTAATTCACTATCTTTTAAGTATTCTAGAGCTGGTTCACTTCTCAATTCATTGAGTACATTGAGGTAAAGCCTATAATATTCGCCATATAAAACGAAAGAATCTCCTTTAGACCTGTCAATGTCAATATCGTCCGGTACATAGTCCCTCATATAGCATCTAAAATCGCTCTTAATATCGAACTTATCTTTTGGGTATTCTAACGTGAGTTTTCTACAAAACTTGCGGATTAAATTGCGTGTATTCGGACTTATCTCATTCATTGTTCAAATTTAATTATATTTCAGAACTTAAATATTATGTTTCATAAGATGTTATATACCCCGCAATAAATTGCAGATATCATTACCCGCAAGGCATTTTGCTTTCTGGATCTCATCGAGCTTTTTAAGCAGTTCTTTATTCTTTTCCATGCTCATATCCATTATTTCCTCAATTTCTTCAAGCTCTTTTGTTTTCTCTTCCTCATACATTTTATCATCCCTCCTTCTTCGCATGCCTTCGTATCCATTCTATCACGCCTTTCAAATCCAAATCATTTTCAGGGTTTTGATTTCATCTTGATTATCTAAAAAGACACTTGTTAAGAACCCACCCAGCAGAGTATGAGGTGGTAATTCAACCTCCGCCCCCACATCGAACCGTACGTACGGATCTCACGTATACTGCTCTCCTTTGGCGTTATCCCAATGTAAGGAGTGACTCTCATCAACCACCAACAGATTGTTTCAAAGCCAAAACCATTTCGGCAATCAGGGTGGCGTCTTTCGCATGAAAATACCTTCGCAGATAGCTCAGTTTTTTTGATCGGATTATCGTCTCCTTCGCACGAGATAAGCGACCACTATCAGCCCTGCAATAGCAAACACGGATTCAAAACCGGGTGTGTGTGTATAATCGTACTGTTCTATGCTTTTTCTTTTTGCTGTGGGCTTTGGTGTTGCTGTGGGCTTTGCTGTTGGTGTGGGCTTTGCAGTTGGCATTGTCTCCGCTAACAAATCCTTGTACCGCTCGCGGAAATCAGTTGTCTTTGGTGTTGACTTCGCCGTTGTTTTCGTTTCTTCTGCTACTGTACTCACTTCCGTACATGTAGCATGTTTGATGTTACTGCAGTCTTTCGCCAAGATGTTTCCACCACATACCGACCCGTCTGCAGAAATACCTAACAGACATATAGCACCATCCAATCTATCGAACTCACAACTGCATGTCACTAACTCGTCATCCGGCAATCCGATGTTTTTGGTCAGCGGAAAGCAGCGAATATCGCCACTCTCTGGATTTCTTATGGCCCATTCTCGCCACTCACTGAACGTGGTGTCAACGCCCTCATGTATTTCTGCTCCGGATCTTTTCCCTTCTTGCTCGCAAAGCCATTCAACTTTTTCTAACGCAACGGCAGGCACTACTATTAGCGAGAACATCAGCGCAATCACTAATGCAGCGACTACCCAACTTTTTCGTTCCATTTTTCCGTTTTTCCCTCCTAAAGTATTAAACCCTCTCCGCGGGGACGTGGACAGAGCCCACGAGTTTAGAATTTGGTGCGTATGATTTAGGATTTACCATACTTCATTGAACAAATGTGCTTAGCCCCCGATCGGTATGTAGCAGTCTTACACCGCCCCTTCTTCTCTACGTAACGGCTCCTCTCGCACTGGACTCCTGGCTCGCATGCCTTTGCCTATCGCGTGCATCGCTTCACTCGCAGCATCATGTGGCAGACCACGCATATTGGCAACGCCAAGCCGGGTTATGAAACTGAGTTTACTCGAAAAAAAGCCGCGTCTTACGCTGATGTTGTGAAAGAAATCATAGCCATAAGTGTCTAAATGGTAGCCAAACCACGTTATAGTGTAGAAAATTACCTGAACGTCAGTGACGATTACCCAACCGGGCCATATCAATCTATACCACCTCTTCTGTGTGGTAGAGTACAGCACTTTCTCGTCCTTGGCAATTACTTTCTTTTTGATAAGATTTTTTATAACCGGGTCTGTTATCTCTTTTACTTCTGTCTCTTCCATTCTTTTGTTTTCACCTCCTAACGTTTTTTTTTGCTATCTTCATGTTATACCAAATTAATCCATTCTATAAATTTGTAGAACAACACCCCTCCTATTAGAACTACCGAACCTGCCAAAGCAACCAGCCCTAAACTGTATGGTAATGTTAAAGGGTCAATCCAGTGACTGATTAGCGAGATGTACAACAATCCAGAAATCACAAATAACGAGATTGCAAGGGTTTTGTTCCATTCGAAGATTGCCGTGCCTTCTCTACCGCCAAATGGGATTAAAGAGGTCATCAACAACATCGCCACTGTGGGTATAGCTACGTTTTCAACCAAATGCACCCATGAGTCATCAATGAGCCTTCCGGAAACGGCATAATAAAAGAATGCGAACAAAGAGAACAAACACAATATATTTCCGAGACAAATTACACCTTTCACTCGGGAACTTAAATCATCCCAGATAATAGGCCTCAGTGGTTTTCCAACTGCAAGCCCGAAGAGTCCTGAGCCTAATACAAGAATTGTAGAGGTCTTATCCATTACAGCCCCGACCTCGGCGTCCAATACCCAGGCCAGGAAATGCTGCACGAACTCTCTGGCCAGGATAATGGTGCCCACCAAAACTAATATCGAAAAGAATGTGCTAAGTGCATTAGGTCCGAAGCCCTCTAATGTTGGTACCAGGAACAGTACATCTTTACGAAAAGGTATTGCGAACGTCGCTACAGTTCTCTTAGGTAATTCGCTTTGTAGCGTGCAAGCAAAAGCTAAAATGCCAATGCTAAGCATAACCCTGAGAATATCACCGATTACTGTTGTGCGGTACTTGCCGTATAAGATGCTTTGATTGAGAGAGAGCTTCATATCCCATTTGCCAGTTCCATTCCGACCACGCATTTCTGTTGTAGTACGCAGACTGGATGCAGCAGCACCCGCAGCGACCCCTACCGCGGTGATAAATACAGCCAAAACGCCAAACAGAGTAGCAGGTGGGACCATCGGCTTCTCAACGTCCACAATTATAGAGTCTGTTACCGGTACGTCACCTTCATCATCCACAAACCCCGTTGCTTCTATCTGATATGAACCACCAGATACATTGGTTTCGTTTAGGTCCCATTCGAAATAAAATGGCGGTGAGTTAGCTTCAAGCCGTTTTTCCCCTCCCACCCCTGTAATCAAGAGTGAAACTCGTTGTATGTCATCGCTACCCCATACATTGATGGCAGTGGCATTCCGAAGTTTGGCTCCTGATGGCGGACTGCATATCAATATCCATGGATTTATCACACCACTAATAGTGTGAGTAGTCTCGGGCACAATGTCAGTCTCTACAAACGTCTCGGTGTACTTATCCGGAAATTCAATCGTGACTGTAGTCGGTACAAGACTTATCGTCAAGTTTTGATAACGTCGCTCTATATCTTGCAGGTTCAATTCTGGCATTGTGTACGTGTTATCCGTTGGTTCGATTAAATTTGGTATTATAACTGTAGTTTCTATAGCCGAAATCGTGATGATAGCCGCATCCTCCTTATATATTCTTCTTAACTCGTTCTCTATAGTTCTGGCTATCTCGAACCGACCTGCCAGCCAAGCTGCTTCTTCTGGTGGTGATAGATCATATAAGAAGCTGATTATAGTATCGCCGTTCTCTTTTATAGCGACATTGCAGTTTCTCAGTTGAGATTCTTGTTCCGAAATAACAGCCGTAGCCTGCAATGGCACATTCAGGGTCGGGGTATCCGGATCGTTAGATAGAATACGTAAATTTGCACTCTTTTCTCCTTCCGATTTTGGCGCAAATAGGACATTGACGGTACATGATCTTGATTGTGCTATGTCCCTACCACGGCAGTTGTTGTCCTGGATGCGGAATTCATTGTCATCCGCACCTTTAATCGAAAGTGGGCCTATCGTAAGGTCTTCACTGCCTGTGTTTGTAATGGTAAACATCATAGGTGACGACACGCCATCCACGTACATACTGCCAAAGTTGTGGGATGCCGGTAAGACCGAGATGGCTGGTTCAAAAGAGGTTGGTGGGCTCGGAATGGGCGTTGTTCGTGTAGGTGTAGGTGTAGGTGTAGGTGTGGATATTCGCGTAGGCGTTGGCGTTACCACAGCCGTTGGCTTGGGAGTCCTTTCACGTACTGGTGTTCGTGCAGGCGTTGGCGGTACCTCTACCGATGGACTGGGAGTTGGTTCGCGTACAGTTACAGTGACCTTCTGTGTCGCTAACACTGTACCATCACCTAACACATCTATATTGAACTTATAGGTGCCGCCTTTCGTTCCCGCTGGGGCTGTCACCTTAACAGTAAATGTTTTTGTCGTCTTAGCGCCGACATTGGTATGTTTATTGGGTGTAAAGGATACCCAG
Source organism: Candidatus Methanophagales archaeon (assembly GCA_029241965.1). GTDB lineage: Archaea > Halobacteriota > Syntropharchaeia > Alkanophagales > Methanospirareceae > QENJ01. Next base: position 9,317 of record JAPWVK010000144.1, on the reverse strand, counting down.
CTTTCATAGTCGGGCTCTGCTCTTAATGTGAGTTCACCTATCTTTTCTACCTCAGCCACCAGCATGCGGGTTACTTCCTCTGGTATTTTCGATGCCTCGGCATGGCCAAGTTTGTAATAGTTACCACCAGTCTCATCAGCCATGTGCTTCCACGGTATATCCTCCGCGCCGGAATGCAATGCCAATACAGTTATCCCCTGGGACTTCAACTCCGCTACCACATCCTCGAAGTCTAAGTCGTCGGAGGTACCCACTTTACCGTCTCTTCCTGGGTCGGGATAGTGTGGGATATCATCACCGAACATAAGGACTATTTTCTTTGCACCTTTTCTCCAGCCTACCCCCGAGTCCGCATAAGACTCATACAATGCCCGGGTGTATGCCTCTGGTTTATCACCACCACTGTACTCCACCACCTCCAAGCCGTTTATCGAGTCACGCACCGCGTTGGTATTTGTCGTTATCCGCTTGTCCAACTTCCAGGGATAATCACTTGATAGCGCATCATAACAAGAGTAGTCCATAAAGCTTGCCACACCAAATGCGCTATCAGGCACCGACCCAAGTAGGTTGTTCATTATGTTCTGAGACTCGGTCTGCATAGTGCTCAGCTCTTTGCCCATACTTCCTGTAAGGTCAAACTCAAACAGCACATCTACTTTCGTTATTGGCTTTCCCTCCGCGGTGGTGTATGTCTTCGTTTCTGTGACAGACTCACCGGGGTTTAGTGTTGCTACGAGTGTATCAGGACTTAATATCCCACCCTTACTGGGTGTGGTAGATGTCGGGGTTGGTGTTGGGATTGGCGTTGGTGTTGGGGTTGGTGTTGGCGTTGGTGTTGGGGTTGGTGTTGGTGTTGGTGTTGGTGTTGGAGAAGGTGATGGACTTGGTGTTAGCTCTACTTGTTCTCGGGTGCCTATAGTAAAATCGTCAAATCCAAAAACATCCTCCTCTTCAGCTCCTTCTGCGGTATTTCCAAATGTAATTTTAGTGAAAGGGTTGTCTAAATCAATAAACCCAAAATAGATTACCGTTCCACCGGGGCTATCCACCGTATGGGGAATGGTAACAGTCTGAGCAGAACCATCTTCGTATGCTATAGTAAGCTGGCCATGGAAGTCACCGACGTCAACGCCATAGAATCCAAATGCTGCTTCGGGTTTTGAGAAATCGATATAAAAACTCCCCCCGGAATCCCAATATTTATCACCGGAAATAGGATATCGCCCTTTCACTGCACCAGTAGCGATCTCATTGATATAGCCAGTACCTTGCAACGTTGCAGTCCCCGCTGCGCCAAAATCAACCGCTAATGGCGTCTCTGCACCTTCTGCAAAACTTTCGAATTTTTCAGTGCCGGGATTGCTAAGCTGTGTAATAAAGTCAGCCCGAGCGGCATCAGCATTTGGAGTACGCGTTAAGCGATCTTCTTCGCCCAATCCTGAGTCTTCACCAAAAAATGTCGTTGGTTGTGCAACTGCGTTAGTAGCAGACACCAATAAAACCAGGAACAACACGAATAGTATCCCTATGCTCAACCTTCTTGTTGCATCCATGTAGATCGCGAACATCTTTCGTTTATGTTCTTTCCTCCCCCGTTTTCGCTATTATAAAATCTAACTTATCAGTTACTTATTCTGGGTGTAAATACTCTAACCCATATTTAAGCTTTTCGATATTTTCTGGAATTCATTTATCAGAATCTTTCCACAGTAAATCCGAATAATGCCCGAAATAATGCCACAACACAATGCTCATTCTTCACCAAACCGCCGCAACACAACACCCTCTGCCACTTTAGGCAGGAACAACGTGGACTTCTGCGGAAATCCTTTCTTCTCCACCTGAGCCTTGTGTTCCACATCTACTATCCGCAGCGGCTTCAGGAAAAATGCAACTCGGTAACCGCTGGTGTCCACCTTCTCAATCGCGTCCTTCGGACTGGCCGTAAAAACAATGCTTTCCTCGGGTTTGCCAATAAGCGTGGGGTCAATAAGCCACTCATGCAGACTTATCACATCCAGTCCAATCCGTTCGCCTCTCGCCTCCGACAATTCCCGTATCCGCTGCTCATCCGCCCGCAACAGATAGAACCGTTCACCGTCATACATACACAACCTAACGTCAAAATCGTTGGTGCGTTCGTTTAACTTTTTATAGACGTCACATTCATCACAGTGTTCAACCACAAAATTAGCTTCTATCTTAGCCCAAAGCTCTGACATTCGGCATTCTTTTACACATCTGTGCCAGGGCAGCAATAATAGCGCTCTATCGCCTCCTTCTACGAGCATCATCAACGTATCAGCCGTTCCTCCGTCTTTGCACAACTGATAAGAAGCGGTATACCGGTGATGCCCATCGAGAATCATAACGTTCTTGTCGCTCATCAAATGTTGAATCTTAGCCATAACCTCATTGTCCGAAACTTCCCAGAGCAGATGACGACACCCATCTAACATGACATCCACAATCGGCTTTCTATTCGCATTTAACTTCAGGTCCGGCCGGCGAAACCCCAGGTACTGCTCGAAAATGCGGTTTATATCGTGGTCAGGCATATTGTATTCCGCAACAACCGGCGAGAAATTCATACCGCATTCTTTCATCAGGTGGTACCGCTCCCGCGTGTTCGAATCAAAAGTCTTTTCATGCCCTAATATATGCTGTTCGTTGAGCTTCTCGAGTTTTACCAGTGCTATCAGTCCAAATACGAAATAGGTTTCTCGTCGCGCTTCTTCCTGGATTTGTTCCATAATCTCATCCGAAATGCGGTATCGGATTCCATAGATATAGTAAGAGTTTTTTTTACACTCTTTTAAAATACCATCATTGAAGAAACGCTCCAAACTTTTTTTTGCGTTAGCCACAAAATCTTGCTCTGCTACACCCTCTCTTCTTGTAGTAAAGTGTATTACGTTATGCTTCACGGCTGAGTATTTCTCGTACCGTGATGCGTCAATAGTATCATAGACCGGACAGATAAGCTCCGCTCGGTCTTCCCGTTTCGGGTTCAGTACTGTCGCTTTGAATGGTTTTATTATCACCATGATTCTTGTAAAATATCTGGATGTTTGTTATAGTTAACATATATGTAATCGATATCATCGTAATTCTGACCTTTCTGCTTAATATATCTCTTGTTTCGTTACTTCCGCGATTTCGCTCTCTTAATACATTCCTGCGGTATGTAGGCGAAAAAATAGAAAAGCTTAAATAACCTTCAGTCAAACTGTGCCATTAACAAGAAAAATCAACAAAAAAGTTAGAGAGGTGTTTAGCATGAAATATGGGATTTTAGTTGGTGTATTGGTTGTTTCTGTGTTGCTTGCAGGCTGTGTGGAGCAACAGGGAGAACCGCAGAAAGTAGCAGAAGAGCTAAAAATAGGCGTTGTCGCACCATTGACTGGAGGTGCAAGTACGACAGGGACGGACATGTGGCAGGCGGCGGTCCTGGCTGCAGAGGAGATAAATGCGCAGGGGGGAGTCTATGTAAACGGCACTCACTTGAATGTGAAGCTGTTAAAGGGCGATACGGAAACGAGCCGCGAAGGCGGAGTTAAAGCCGTAACGAAACTAATTACGGAGGATAAGGTAGACCTACTGATCGGTGGGTTCTCGAGCGGCATAACATATGCTGATCAGGTAGTTGCCGCAGAGCATAAGGTGCCTTTTATAATAACAGGGGCATCTTCGCCGGTAATAACGAGAAGGGACGATATAGACACGAGTTACTTCTTCCATCACTGTCCGACTACGGATGACTATCCCGATTCAACACTACTGTTTGTGGATGAGATAGTGAAACCCAAGATAAACGAGCAGTTCAATTTCTCTGATGACAGGGCACTGCGGCTCGGTGTGGTTTATCAAGACAGCAAATACGGCGAAGGCGTTTACGATGGTATTAAGATGGCGATAGAGAACCACAATCTAAATATGGAGATAGTGTCAGCCGAGAAATACAAGATGAGCGAGACTGATTTTAGAACGCCGTTAACGGTAATAAAAGCATCTAAACCGGACGTTATTTATCCTGCAGCTTTTCTTAACGAGCAGACGCTCATAGTGACACAGGGCAGACGGGACGTGGGTTTGAACTCCATATATCTCTCTGTTGAGTGCAATGATGACCCGGATTACTATACAGGCGTGGAGAAATGGGGCGAATACTCGATACAGGAGAGTAGGTTTGGACCATATGTCTTGCCTTCAGGCGAGATACGTGATGCCGTTTTGAACTTCAGGGAAGATTTCGAGGACAAGTGGGGTACATCGCCAAGCATGATGGGCGCATCAACCTACGAGGGTGTTTACATCGCAGCCGAAGCGGTTAAGAACACGGGTACGCTGGATAAAGAAAAGATTAGGGCTTCATTATCAGAGCTCGAGTTGTCTCAGATTATAGAGGTGATGCAGAACGGAGTGATAACGTTCTCGCCTGATTACCGAGAGAGCAAATTCGAGCTGTATATGCAGCAATTGATCTGGAATGAAACAGTAGCCGAAACGCGACCGAAGATAGTCTGGCCCGATAATGTAAAAGAGACCGATTTTGTACTGCCGGATTGGTATGAGCCCGGGAGTACATAATCCCTTTTCTTTTTTTTCCTTTTTTATTCTAATAACTCTTTAATCAGAACTATGGCAGATATCGGCGTTTTAGTGCCTATTATGGTATGGGGTCTATATGCAGGCTGCATTTACATCCTTTTAGCCATTGGTTTGAACCTGATTTTCGGTGTTATGAAGGTTGTGAACTTCGCTCATGGCGAGTTGTTAATGATTGGTGCATACATAACCTTTTGGGTTTACACCATCTCCGGCGTTAATCCTTATCTTATAGTTCCGGTATCCATGTTTATTATGGCAATCATCGGGATCGCTATTGAACGGCTTTGCTTTCGACCGATAATGGGTACCGGAAAGCTAAATGAGATCTTTCTCAGCCTTGGTTTGATCTATCTGTTCCAGAATCTTGCAGCGTTGCTCTGGACTCCTGATTCAAGAACTATTCGCAGCCCATACAGTGACATTTTAGTTCCCATAGGGTCTATCAAGCTGCCTGTGGATTATATCATCATTATTCTAATTACGGTCATATTCTTAATTGCATTTCACGTCTTCATGAAGAAAGCCACACTTGGTAGAGCGATGCGAGCCACAAGCCAGAACAGGGAAGCAGCAGCTTTAATGGGTATAAATGTAGAACGGGTGGACATGCTCAGTTTCGCGATGGGCTCTGCACTAGCTGCGGCGGCCGGAAGCTTATGGGTGATCAGTGGCCAGATGGTGAATCCATACATGGGCTCTATCCTGGCGATAAAAGCCTTTGCGGTCGTAATCATCGGTGGACTGGGCAGTATACCCGGCGCTATTATTGCAGGCTTGACTCTGGGCATAGCAGAAAACGTTGTGCCTTACCTCATGCAATCACTTGCCGCGGCATTCAATATAGCAATGTCATTCAGTGCATGGAAAGACACGATAGCATTCGTTATATTGATCATAATCCTGATACTCAAGCCAACCGGACTATTCGGAGAGAAGGGGGAATAATAAATGATAGGCAAAAAAGCAGCTATGGGCATTGTTTCATTGCTAATTGCAGTACTGATACCACTGATTTTTGGCGTCAATCAATACATACTGACCGTTTTAACTATAATGCTTGTCTTTATCATATACTCTTCGGCATGGAATCTGCTTGCTCTTTCGGGTCAGGGTTCGTTAGGTCATGCCGCATTCTTCGGTATTGGTGGTTATAGCTCTGCGATAATAGCAAAAAGTCTTGGTTTTCCGCCGCTTGCAACTATACTAATCGGTGGCGTATTTGCAGCTTTTATCGGCGTCCTTATCGGTTTAACCTGTGTGCGTCTGAAAGAATGGTTCCTTGCGATGGTAACACTCGGTTTCGCGGTCTTAGCTCATACAATAACCATCGAACTTTCCGGACTTACCGGCGGTTGGGACGGTCTTCCGGTGCAGAAACTGATTCCTATAACGGTGTCCAATTACATCATGTATGAGTATTATCTCATTCTTATTACCACGGTTATCACCGTTTTCATCATCTATCAGATAATGAAGTCAAAAATCGGGCTCGCTCTGGAAGCAATTCGCGAGAATGAGCTTGAAGCAAAGGTGATGGGTATCAATGTCATGAAGTACAAGTTGATGGCTTTTGGCATAAGTGCGTTCTTCACTGGGATTGCCGGGGCGTTGGAGATACACCACTTCGGGTATATTACCCCTGAGGTCTATGGCATTGATATATCGTTTTGGCCAATAATTTATTGCGTAAGCGGTGGTCTGTTTACAATTGAGGGACCTATTGTGGGTACGATAGTTATAACACTGCTGGATGAGGGTTTAAAGAACTTTGGCTGGACATACGAGCGGTACATTCTGATCGGTTTGATTCTTATCCTTATTGTAAGATTCTTGCCGAAGGGGTTTGTCTCGATACCGGAGAAGATAAAAGCTTATTTGCGTAGTTGATGTAAAAACCACGAGAGAAGGCGCGAGATATGAATACCTAAAAAATCACATCCAAGTTAACGTCACATCCCTAAATACGCCTCTTTCACGTATTTATCACTCAATAGGTCAGAGCCCTTGCCCTCCCGAATTATCCTACCCTTTTCCAGAACATAGGCCCTATCCGAGATCTCAAGCGCATGGTGTATGTTCTGCTCCACAAGCAATACAGTAACACCTTCCTCCCTCAGCTTCTTGATAATGTCAAACACCTGTAACACAACCACCGGAGCAAGTCCGAGGGACGGCTCATCCAGTATCAGAAGCTTTGGTTTTGACATCAAAGCGCGTGCTATGGCAAGCATCTGCTGTTCTCCTCCGCTCATTGTACCTGCGAGCTGTTTCTTGCGTTCATCGAGTTTCGGGTAGAGTTTAAACACCCATTTTAGACTCTCATCCTGTAAATCTTTCGCTCTTGACACATAGGCACCTAATATAAGATTTTCAAGGACGCTCATCTTCGGGAATATCTCTCTGCCCTCCGGAACAAGAGCAATACCCTCACTAACTATCTTATATGCCGGTAGTCCTTCAATATGCTTGTCCATGAACCTTATACTGCCTGACTTTGGCTTAAGCAAACCCTGGATTGTCTTTACCGTAGTTGACTTTCCTGCTCCGTTAGATCCGAGCAGGGTTACAACTTCGCCCTCAGTTATATTAAAAGAGACATCCCAAAGCACCTGTACCTTCTCGTAAGCGACATTTAAGTCCTTTATGTTGAGCATAGTATTATCACATATATGTTCTTTCTCCGAGATATGAACTTATGACTTTTTCATCATTTGCTATTTCCTCGGGTGTGCCTTCCGCTATTTTTTCGCCGTGATGCAGTACGACAATCCTATCGGAAACGTTCATTATTACCCTCATTACGTGCTCTACCATGAGTATTGTTATCCCGGACTCTCGGATCTTCTGTATCAGAGCGATTGCGTCATTGCTCTCTTTCGGATTTAATCCGGTGGTTACCTCATCCAGGAGGAGTAGTTTCGGATTTGTGGCAAGGGCTCGTGCAAGCTGTATCCTTTTGAGTTCGACAACGTTAAGGTTTTTGACGGGGTAGTCGGTTTTATCCATGGGGTAACCGACATATTCGAGATTAGTTGCCGCTTTTTTTCTGGCTGCTCTTAGACTAATCTTTGCGGAGTTACCGAATAAAGCGCCTACTACTACGTTCTGGGTTGCCGAGAGTTCTGGGAACGATTGCACGAGTTGGAAGGTCTTTGCTATTCCTAATTTACATACTTTGTCCGGGCTGAGGTCTGTTATGTCTGTGCTGTCGAATATGATTGTACCTGAGCTGGCACGGTAAACTCCGCTTAAGACATTCAGTAGCGTTGACTTCCCTGCACCGTTGGGTCCGACGAGTCCGATTATCTCGCCCTTATCTATGCTAAAGCTTACGCCCTTGATGGCGGTTATCCCATCAAAGTGCTTGCTTACTTCTTGTATGGAAAGCATTTGTCATCTCGGTTGTGTAATAAATTGTATATTTTACCTATTTAAGTTATAATCTATAAACAAAACCAATTGTTTTTTTTATAGTATAACATCACTGATTGTTCATCATGTTCGAGTACTGGAATCCACACGTTGAACGTATGCCCATTAAGGACCTGCATAAGCTGCAGGAAGAACGGCTTCGGTCAGTTGTCCGCTATGTCTATGACCATTCATCCTTTTATAGGCAGCGATTCCGTGAGGCGGGTGTGGAGCCCGAAGACATCAAAGAGCTTAGTGACGTAACAAAACTCCCATTCACAACGAAGATAGACCTTCGTAATACATATCCCACGGGCATGTTCTGCCTCCCCAAAGACTGGGTGGTGCGGTATCATGTATCCAGCGGCACGACCGGGAAGCCAACTGTGGTTGGATACACGCAGGGAGATGTAGATATGTGGACAGATTCGTTGGCGCGTGCGCTCACGTCCATAGGTCTGGGCCGTGGCGATGTAATCCAGGTTAGCTACGGTTATGGTCTTTTCACCGGCGGGCTCGGGCTCCATTACGGTGCAGAGCGAATAGGTGCCACGGTACTTCCTACAAGTGCCGGCAGTACCGAGCGCCAAATCGAGCTCATGCAGGACCTGGGAAGCACTGCGATAGCTTGCACGCCTTCTTATTTCCTATACATTAACGAGGTAGCACAGAAGATGGGTGTGAGCATCAGGGATGATACAAAGCTCAAGGCAGGTCTCTTTGGTGCAGAGCCCTGGTCTGATGAGACGAGAAGGCGGATTGAGGAGTCCACAGGTATCAAGGCATATGACATATATGGCACCAGCGAGATGAGCGGTCCCTTATGCTCAGAATGCCAGCTCCAGAACGGTATCCACATCTGGGCGGATCTCTTCCTTATCGAGGCGATTGACCCTAAAACCGGCGAGCAGGTAGCAGAAGGTGAACGTGGCGAACTCGTTGTCACCACGCTAGATAAATGGGCATTTCCTCTTATTAGGTACCGGATAGGGGACCTCACCATAGTGAATAACGAGCCTTGTGAGTGTGGACGTACACATCCGCGAATCATGCGGATTCTTGGTCGCACAGATGATATGATCATTGTGCGTGGTATAAATGTATTCCCAAGCCAGGTCGAGTCTGTACTCATGAGGATCCCTGAGATTGGGGACAATTACATGATTATTGTGGATCGGAAGGGGCCACTGGATGTTATGACCGTCAAGGTCGAGGTGACGGAATCTGCGTTCAGCGATAAAATCGCAGACTTGATGTCATTAAGCAAGGCGGTATCCCAACAGCTTAAGGGC
>JAPWVK010000143.1 GCA_029241965.1 Candidatus Methanophagales archaeon | reverse complement strand
TTGAAGTGGTTTTCATTACTCCTAAGAGCCCCTGGATGAACGGTAGCATCGAGAACTTCAATGGATGGTTTGATGAGAAATTCTGGGCTAAAGAAACATTCACAAATCTGGAAGACATGCGTGCCAAATCAACGCATTTTGTTGGGCAATATACTGATCTCAGTGCATGGAAGAAAAGAAATAAGTCGTTAGAGCAGATAAATCCCGCCAGAATACTAATCAATTCTCTAAAAATCCCTCTGGGGAAACTACCACTTACCAAGGGGAAGATACACTTCATCAGAATGGTTGATATTGAAGGAGAAATCTCTATCCTGAATGAAGCTTTTAAAGTGGGCAAGGAGTTCATCAGCGAATACGTTTGGGCCACTATTTGCTTGAAAAAGCAAAAGATAGGCGTCTACTACAAAGTTAAGGATCAGGATACTGCGGTATTGATAAAAAAAATTGAATACAAGCTAAGTGGAGAGGTCAAAGATCTTAGACCTGATATCTGTAAAATGTCATAACACGGTACGAAGTATTGAGCCAAATCAACAAATAACACTTACCTATGTATTGAACCTTTCCATCTCACTAGAAAAAAATATTGAGCCATCCAGTGGTGCAGTGACTCCTAATCCCGGTTAGTGTTTTCACGTGGAAATCTGTGTAATCTGGTGGTTAGCTAATCAATTACGTTGATTTTCTTCCTGATTTTATAAAGAGTAGCTTTAGCTTGTGGCGCCAACTCAAATATGGGCATGAGCTTCGCGCAGGCATATTCATCACAGTATGCACAGTTTTTCAGACCCTTCTCTTGCCCACACAATCTTACTTCACAAACATTGCAATGGAAAAAGAGTCGGCCACCCTTCGACAAACATCCATCGCAATTAACGTCCTCAGGCTTGATCTCCGCATTGTACTGCTTAGACCACAACTCAGCAATCTCTCTTCTTTCGTCATCCGCATCCTTTTGGGTTGCTAAGAACGCCGGGCATTCAGTACAGACAGTTCCGCAAAAACTTATTTGTTCCATAGTTTTTCACCTCCGTTCTAATTTAAAAGATTGCTCAACAAAATATTCCACTTTTTATCCTCAATATCCTCGTGTTGAAAGATCTTCAGATGCCGCATAAATTTCCCACTGCCTTCGAGAAGATTATCAGAGTCGGTTATTTCTGCTCCCCTATCAAATACCACCGATACATACTTTTTATATGCCATAATGCCACAGAAAGGTCTGTCACTAAGGAACACAAGACCGCCCCATTTTATTTCCTCAGTCGCCTTTGGGGCAATCGCCAATACCAACTTCCTTAAAGAAACTACTATCCTTTTCTTATCCTCATCAAGACTTTGGATAAAGTCATTAATCTTCGCGTTCATGATTATAGATCCTCCTTATTCCCCTGAGCGAAGAAGCTATCGTCATCCCTGATCTTTTCGATAAGTGAATCCATCTTCTCGGTTTTTAACAGTATAACTCCTGCATTGTCCTTTCTTTTGATAACTATAAGCCTGTCTCCGGTTTTGATGTCAAGCTCTCTTCGCACGTCTATCGGGATGGCAATCTGGCCTTTATCGCTCACTGTTACCACGCCATAAAAATCCGTCATTTTACTCAAATCTTGCTATAAACGTATCTACACCCCTCATCTGTGCGTACAAAATCAGCATTCTCCAGTCCCATGAACTTCGCAAGGTTTGCATAGAAACCCATGCAACCGTCACAGCTCATCTCTTCTGTTATCGGTGCGCCCATCTTGATTAATTCGCGTGTGTTTTCCAATGCCATGCACTTTCCAATCGTGGCTATTGCCTGCTCTTCGTTTCCTTCCACTTCGACATCCTCGGAGCCGCAGAAGTTCTTCAGCGCTGTTCCCTGAATCACTGCAAGTTTTAACGCGCCCTTCTCCTTCGTAGGTGTGTTCAGTAATGCACCAGCTTCCTGTTTTGCCATAGCCGATATGCACTCGATTACCGCCTCTTTACCCAACTTCTCTTCTATAAATCCAAGATACGCACCGTGCAGTTTCAGTGTCTCCATATTCGTTTCTTTTTGCACCCGCTTTTTATCCCATTCTTCTATTTCAACTTTTTCCATTTTTTCGTGCTCCTTTTCTAAAACTTCTTATATTTAAGAATTTTCTTACATTATGGGTATATAAGTTTCGGGGTATAAAAAGGTTTTTGGCTTTTTCACTACTAACATTTTCGCGCTTTGATCACAATAACAGAGGGCTAATAAATATGATGGGCATAGAAGCAGAAGTCGGGGATATAAAGCAGCACATAATTGAGATTCCGGGCACAGTCTAAAAACCCAGCGATTTATCCCCCGGAGATCGCCGAGGGTGCTGAGTTTAGGAACGTTCCAATCCACGCTTGGGTTTTCTGATGCCTCTGCGTTCTCCGCGCACTCTGCGGTAAAACTTGAGGAGATAGTGATTTCACTGGAAAAATCGACAGTGCCGAAATTCCGAAAAAGAGGGATGAACTAATGTATGAACGGGACAGCATTGATAAAACTTGCAGAGAAGTCGTTATCATGATCTTTGGGGGATGAGCCGGATATATATAGATTAGAGGATTTAAAGGTTAAATACAAATAATATGAAGGGTAAAATAGTCCTTGTGCCTTTTCCGTTCGCCGATTTAACCGCGGCTACTCTTAGACTTGCCTTAGTTTTTTAGGATGGCGCGAAAGATGTTGTTATGGTGTTTATACCTTCAAAAACTCTATCTAAACTTTCTGATCTAAAATTTCTTTTACTCTGCCGATTTCACCGCTTTCAAGACGAACTTTAATTCCATGTGGATGTGTCCGAGAATTCGTTAGTATGTGTTGAACAACTCCTGTTGTAAGTTTACCGTTTTTTTGGTCCTTTTTTATGGTATATACACTATAAAAAAACCACGCTCGCGCGGTATCAATTATTATCACCACCCAACTATATATCTAACTAATGCCCCCAGACATATTC
>JAPWVK010000142.1 GCA_029241965.1 Candidatus Methanophagales archaeon | reverse complement strand
GTGGTGACGGTTTTTTTGAACGTTGCTTCGATTAGCTCTTTGCAATCCTTCTTGAACTTGGAAATCGTCCTGAAATCCGGCTTTGCGTCCCCTGTGAGGTACATATAGACAACATTCTCATGCGCCTGCTTAGCTATCTTTCGTGACGACCACACGGCATCAATAGATGCCTTTATCATTAGCCTTAGCAACATCCGGCGCGAATACGCGGGATTGCCGGCAGTAGACCGGTATTTTTTCTCAATGTCGCTAACATCTATACTACTCACGATGGCAATAACCAGGTAGCAAATATGGTCTACCGGTATGAGTTCACTAATGTCCTGGGGCAAAATCTTGGATTGGCCCATGTTATCGTTTCGCATCGCCATTCCTTATCTTCACCTCGCTGTTATAGTTAAAGAATAGTTGTACAGCCGCTAATAAAAGCCTTTCGCTTTGATTTCGACTGGAACTATAATTTAACGGTTTTTGTGATATGCGGGTAGAATGCTATCTGTGGTTAGAGAGTATTTGTGGGACATCCTCTATGGTGTAAAGCCAGAATATCCACTGATATGGGGTTTCATTCTAATTATAGTATTGCCCTTGTTTACAAGCTGGGAAATGGCATCAAGCGATTAAAATTAAAAGAAAACGGTGATAGCCGAGTCTCCTTTTGGGATGCGTTCTATTTTAGTGTGACTACATTCACTACGGTCGGTTATGGAGATTGGTAGCCAGAAGATAGGTATCGGAAGTTTATCATGATAGAAGGGGTTTTTGGGTGGTTGCTTCTTGCCTTGTTCCTGGTAACTTTAGCCAATGTAATGATAAGACCGTAGCGATGCGAGAAGTTCACTATCCGTATTGTTTCGGAGGTTGAGTAGGAGAATGATATGGCGAAAATGAGGTTTTAAAGCGGTCCCGTAAATGCTCTTGATGCTGAAAAATCACTTCTTTCTGAATTTAAATCTCTTTTTACCTTCTCTTTTCTCTTAATTTCGATTTGTTGACGGGTTCAACTGCTCTCTTACACCAACCACCTCACCAATCACAATAACCGCTGGCGGTTTCACATTCTCGTCCTTCGCCACTGCCACTATATTCTGAAGCGTGCCAGTCACAAGCTTTGCATCCGTAGTAAACCCTTTTTCAATCACCGCCACCGGCGTGTCCGCACGCATACCATGCTCCAAAAGTGACTCAACGTTCTTAGCGAGATTACCCACACCCATCAATATAACAAGCGTTCCTTTCAAATTCGCTATCGCGTCCCAGTTTAAGCTCTCGTCTTTCTCCTCCATCTCATGCCCTGTGATTATAGTAACCGAAGACGAAATGCCACGGAACGTAAGCGGGATGTAAAAAGAAGCGGGTACGGCAACTGCGGATGTTATACCAGACACAACTTCAAACTCAACGCCGTGTGCCTTAAGAACCGCCGCTTCTTCGCCGCCACGACCGAATATATACGGGTCGCCGCCTTTCAATCGCACAACCGTATCGTATTTTGCCGACAGTTCCACTAAGAGTTCGTTTATACCGTCTTGCGAGAGTTTGTGTTTGCCCGCTATTTTGCCTATGTCTATAACCTCTTTATCCTCGGGAATCAGCGTCTTCACGTCCAGCACTAAATTGTCCACTAATATCACGTCTGCTTCTTTTATAAGCCGGTACGCCTTCAAACTTATCAGTTCCGGGTCGCCGGGTCCTGAACCCACGAGATATACTTTGCCCATTTTTCGGTTACCTCTACTAAAAGTATAATATATCTTTGGTAAAGCTTTCTTTTCTAACGAAAGGTTTTTTAATATCTGTAGCGGGCAGGTTATTCATCTGACGATAATCTGACGATTGTCTGACGATTATTTGCTTTAAGCCAGTTCATAAAATATCGCCCTCCCTTTTCCTATTCTTTTTACCAACTCATTTTCTAACAGTAGCTTAAGGTCACGGTTTGCCGTGTCTCTACTAATATCGAACATTTTCTGTATCTCGCTGATCGTAACTCTTGGATTTGCCTGAAGATACTTAAGAATCTTCATCTGTCTATCGTTTAAGTATATTTGTCCTCGTTCTTCTTTTACTCGCCGGTCCAGACTCAGGTCTAAGATCGCTTGTTTCACACGGCCCATACTTACTGCCACGCCTTCTGTAAAGTACTCTAACCATTGGGTGATCTCAATTGTTTCTGGGTCAACGGTTTGTAGAGCGGTATAATATCTGCTGCGTTCTTCATTATAATAATCGTCCAGTGCAAAAAAACGTTTCGTGTCAAAACCGCGGAGGTATAGAATCAAAGTTGCCAGTGCACGCGCAGTTCTTCCGTTGCCATCTACAAAGGGATGTATCCTAACGAATTCGTAGTGTGCTATCCCGCTCACCAAAACAGAGTATGAATCTTTTGCTTCTTTACTGTTTAGCCATGCCACAAAATCGTGCATTAAAGCAGGCATTTGTGATGCCTCTGGAGGTTGAAAGGTTACCCGTCCCAAACCGTTGACCACCGCTACCTGCACGTTTCGGTAGTGCCCGGCTTCTGAATCGTTAAGAATGCCCTGGGTATTTAACCTGTGTATTTCCAGGATTATATCCTCAGTAATCTTGTCTGCACCTTTTTCTCCTAAGTTGTCTATGTATTCCAGGACGTTCACGTATCCCAGAACCTCTTTTTTGTCCTTTTCCCATGCCGCTATGTCTTCGCCTCGAAGCAGCCTATTAACCTCGTCCAGTGTGAGTCTGTTCCCCTCGATACTCGTGGAATGATGCGCCATCTTCAGAATTGCTTCTTTTCTCAATTTTACTTCCCATTTAGGCAGTAGCGGTGCGTTAAGTATTAGCTCACGAGAAGCAGAAATCGCTGTTATGTTGTTGAGGATTTTGTTCGTAATGGTAAAATTTGGATGGTAGATGTTAGACACTCCTTGCTTTTTTACTTCTTCTTCGGACAGCATTTTATATGCTCCTTGGGTTTATCTCTTTTGGTATTGGCATTTTTACCTTCAGCTCTTGCGTGTAAATATTGCACGCTGATTGCACGGTAGTTGCACGCTAAACCATCTCATAATATGTATATTTTCCTTCTCCTTTCCTTTTCAGAATCTTTTTATCTTTGATTAAAGCGTTGCAATCCTTTTTCTATTTTTTAATTCATAACTTTTCCTCTTTCTCAATGAGATTCTGGATAGAGTTTTTTAATGAAGGGATATCTTTTTCTACTGTGTCCCAGACCGCATCTATGTCCACACCAAAATAATCATGTATCAGTTTATCTCTCATCCCTGCCATTTTCCTCCAAGGTATATCTAGATGTTTCTCTCTGATTTCCTGGGATAACCTCTTAGTGGCTTCTCCTATTATCTCAATCTCTCTCATCACACCAGCTTGAACAAGATTAATATTCATAAAATCATCGTATCTCACCCCTTTAGTATATTCTTCGATTCTAAATATGGCATCCCTGATATGCCTTAAGTAAACAAAGTCATCTTTCTTCATTCGTATATCACCTTCATCTCACTTTTAATCCGGTCAATCAGGTATGGACTTATGGACTTTTCCGTTAGCAAATCTGCCTTCACACCCAACGCATCAGACAGTTCCTGTTCTATTCCTACAAGGTCAAGCAAACTTTTTCTTTCAGAGAATTCCACAATAATATCTATATCGCTTTCTGGTTTCGCTTCGTCTCTGGCGTAAGAGCCAAAAATCGCTATCTTTTTTGCGCCGTATCTTTCAAGGGTTGTAACAATTTTTTTGAACAATTCCTTTCTATTCATTTTTCGTCACCTCTACCACCCTAACCCATTCATGCCCATTAACTTTCTTAATCTCATTTTTCACTTTTCCATCTTTTTTGATATTCTCCACAACCTTTTTTATCACCTTCAACTTCTCTTCACCCGTTTCAAATTTCTCAATATCCTTCAAATAAGGCTCCACAGCCCCAAGAAGGTTCGTTTTCAATCCCTCCTCTTCAAATTTTTCTTTGAAATAGAGTTCATAAACAAGAGAATCAATAACCTGCTTATCTATGAATTCAATCAACTTTGTTTCTGTTTTTCTTCTCTCTTCTGTTTCGTTCAGGAAGATCATGTAGTCTGCAAGATTTTTAAAAACACCTTTTTGACTTTCTTGGACTTTTTGGATTGGGACTTTCTGCATCTTATTATACTCAAGTTTGCAGCGCCCCCGCCCTTTTGCGTCTCCGAAAGCCACGAATGTATTTATTTTGTAGAACCTGAAAAGTTCTGAGTTTAGAAAACAAAGAAGATATTTGTCATCCACCGAAATGATGTATGAAGAGTCATTTAGATAATGACCGTCCCTATCCAGATAAAATCCGTGTTCAACTGCCGTGCGTATGTAAACTATTTTTGGTTTGTCAAATTCTTGATAGTAAGCGCATGCTCTTAGATTATACCAATTAACACCCTTATCACATCTCTTCTCGAGTCTATCTTTGAACTCAAGTAGATGCTTATAAACAGCAGGATATTTATTAGGTATATCCAAATCATATCCGGTGGCTAAAAAATAGAGTTTATCAAACTTCATGTAATACCTATGTATGTCCGTGCCCCTTAGATACGGTTTTATAATCTCTGCACTTTTTGGATTCTTCTTTATCAAATCATTTTTGGTTTTTTCGTCTATTATAAATGCTGCATTTAAACCTGTTTTTATTCCGTAGAACAGCTTATCATCAGTGAATTCCTTAAGAAGAGTAGAATCATCATACATCTGTTCGATAATCTTTACAGCCTTCTCCTCACTAAAGTTCCATCCAGAGTCATCTAGATATTCTTTACCAAACCGCATGCTTTCAGATTTAAATAGTTCTGAGAGGTCAATTCGAGGTAAATCATCCAAAAGCAGATATTTAATGTCCTCTTGCGACTTCTGTTTCTTTACAATAACTATTGCGGGTTCTGTGGATACATCAAAAACAGGCAGTTCATAGAAGTCAATTATACTCTTTATAGTCATATTTTTCATAAACATTCGCATTTTTCTGCCATACTTTACCTTCATCCACTTATTGGAGGATATATATCCCAGAAAACCCTTTTCCTTAATTGTACTTATTCCCCTCTCGTAGAAATAGACATACAAATCAGCGATCCCATTATAACATGAGTAATATGGAGAGAGTAATGGTTTGCTATCGGAAATTTTCTCATGTCTCACATACGGTGGATTCCCAACCACCACATCAAACCCTCTTTCCGCCTTTGGTTTATCCAGATCAAAAACTCCGTAGAACTCAAAACCCCAGTGAAATGGATTCAATCTCAAAAACTCTTCCCTGCTTATTTTTATCTTCTTCTCTCGAAACTCTCTGTAAAGATTCACATTCAGCAAATTACTTATGGTCCCATCGAGCTCCTGCACTTTGCCCTTTAATTCCTTTGCCTCTTCACCCCAGGTTATCTTATACTCATGGATCAAGCCATTCCGCTCTTTGAGAAGGCAGTCTAAAGTGGGTTTTTCTTCATCCCGGAGAAAATCCGAGAGCGTGAGTTCCGCGCCCTGGAACTCGCCCAAGTCTACGTATCCAATTAAACTATTCCCCACTCTTAGGTTGTAGTCAATATTAGGCAATGGTTTTATATACCCAGGCTCGTAAGAGTCGGCAAGCCACAGCCAAAGCCTCAATTTCGCTATCTCTATGCCATTCGGATTGATGTCAACGCCGTAAAGATTATTGACTAATATTATTATCTTCAATGTTGTGTCCGGATTCTCAGCTCCTATTTTGTCATTTATCTTCTTGTTCAACGCAAACAGGATATTTGCCGCCGCAAGCAAGAATGCGCCGGAACCACATGCGTTGTCCAGAACACGTAATTTCAGTATTATCTT
>JAPWVK010000141.1 GCA_029241965.1 Candidatus Methanophagales archaeon | reverse complement strand
TGCTTGCGTATTTGGATACATTGATACTCACATACCCCGATAAGAAGAAGTACCTATTTAAAAATATCGGATAATCACTCGGCGTTTCCCACAAATTTAAATATGTAGGTTGTTTTATTCAGAATGTGCGGAATGTGGGATCTACGAAATCTTTAATCTCTTTTTCAGTTTTATCATCTAAAGGTCTATTCAAAAGATCCTTAGTCACGGAAAGCAAAGTATACTCATATCTTTTCAGTTCATTTCTCTCCTGTAATCGTGAATATAGGATATTAGTAAGAAACATGAGCATAGCGCCAACTATTACACCAATTAAAGGGGAATTATACCATAATCCGTCACTATTTGATACTACCTGAATAGTTAGATTTGCAGGAAAAGAGTAGTAGTCCGCAGGTATAAAACTTCCATTGATTAACAAGGGCATTTTTAGCATTTATATGATTTTTTATTATTTAAAAGTTCGATAAAACTATTGGGCACCCTAAAAATCATTCCCCCAGCAACCGTGCAATCATACTTCTCTTCCCCTCCTTTTCTTCGCTCACGCCCTGCACTTCCTTTTTCGGCGCTTTCTTCTCCACCGTTCCCATCTCCACTGCTCTACCACCATGTTCACTCCTGCGCACGCGAATATCAACAAGTATAGGCATCTCTATGCTCGTACTCGAAAGCAGAGCAACACCCTGCGGTATTCTCTTGATCTCCTCCTCCATCTCACTGCTCATAAATTCTAAACCACGACTCAACGCTCTGATGTCATTCGGGTTCGATACCCTGAGTATTATCTGCGTATTACACTGTGAAATAACGTTCTTGTCCACCCGTGCAGGTCTCTGCGATATGACCAGCAGCCCAAGCCCGAATTTACGGCCTTCCGAAGCGATGGTTCTCAATATATTGGAGCTGACGGCTTTCTCAAAGCCACGTTCTGGACAGAAGTTGTGTGCCTCCTCGATAACGAGCATAAACGGCGGTATCTTCCCCATCTTCCTACCTTCAAATACCTCTTTGCAGATACGATAAACGATAAGCTGCTGTAATTTCGGGTCTGCGCCTTTCATGTCTATTATTGACGCCTTATCCACTTTCACAAGCTCCTCTATGCGTGTGGGGCTGTCGGATAATATACCAGTTTCGCGAATTCGCTCTAAGAAATGAACAATTCGCCATTTTGCACTGCTTCTGCTCTCCGATACTTTCTTAATGATGTCTTCGACGGTATAAAACTCCTTTTCTGACTTTATTTCGTTTATGCACTGGTATAAAATACCTAATTGGGCGTCCGTGAGGGGAAATAGGTCATATAACTCATTCACGCTTAGGTTTATACCATCTATGCGGAATAGTTTATCGGCGGCGGGATTTATAGAAAAATTGGAGGGTGTATAAATAACAACTTGAGAGGCATACCCTTTTGGCGTGATGCCATATTTCTCCATCTGTTTTCGCTCTTCTTCACTCCTGTTCTCGTATTTCAGCGTAAGGTATTCACCGTGCGGGTCAATTATAAGCAGAGGGATATTTTTCTCAAGCAGTTCCTCTATTAACACGCCCGCGGTATATGACTTCCCACTGCCTGTCTTCGCTAATATGCTGCAGTGTTTCTGGATAAGTTCCTCTTTCTTCAGATGTACCGGTATATTACGCCCATCCAGCATACCTAAGTAGATGCCGCCTGATTTTAGTCCCAAAGTATCGATGATGAACGTTTGATCTGCCTTGAACACTTTGGCATCTCGCGCGAGCGTGCACATTGGCTGCATTAAAAAGCCTCTTTCGTCTTTATAGCCTATGATCTCCGCAGTAGCTGTCTTTTTGTCCACATCCACTATTGACACTACCCGCCCCAGTATCCAGTTGTCTAATTCGTTCCAGACCTTTAAATACTCGTTTCTTCTTACCTCGCCCGTTACAGTAAAATCGAATTCGTGCAGCCCCACTTCTCCCGAAATTGTGCCTACTAATTTGTACATCGGTTATTACCTTTTACGTGTGTACTGCAAGAAAAAAGTTTTTGTGTTGCTGTTTCGCTTGCCGGCAGTAGCCGCTTAATAAATGCTAAAGAATATTCATTTGTATGATTTGTACCAGCGCTCGTATTCTTTGTGGCTCTTGAAGCAATGCAGTATATAGGTTTTGTCTCCTTTGAGGTCGTAGATTATTCTTGCCTGTTTGGTTACGTTTTCTACGTGGAAGGGTATGCCATGTTTCATGTGCTTGCGTGGGGGCATAGACTGTATCTTCTCCAGATGTTTAAGGTATACGATCTTCAGGTCTTGCGGCAGATTCTCCAGCTCCTTTTTGGCATAAGCCGAAAAAATAAGTATCATATTTGCCATATAAAACTGTGGAGGAGTATATGAGTATTTAATGTTTTTGCATAAGCCGAAAAAATAAGTATCCTCTTTGCTTTACTACTTGAGTATCTTCGTTACGTCCTCAAAAGAGTGGGTTTTGACTCTGCCCGTCTCTATTTCTTCCCGCTCAATCTGAACTGCTTTGTGTACCAGCATAAGCTCTTCTTCTTCAAGAATCCGCTCATACGCCAGAATCGCCTGCCTTATTACCTCGGTCTGGTTTCCGGCATAACCTTTCTCAATAATCCTCTTTATCGCTGCCTCGTAGGGCACGCCAAGAACAACGTTCATATCATCACCTCACGTACAATAAATGAACATTGAATCATATAAATAATGTTCATTAATCGAGATGGCTTTTAATAAAAAACCCTCCCTGCCTCGTGAAAAAGGCACAAAGTCTAATTTTCTAGCGAAGTTACCAGAGTTTTACCGCAGAGTACACGGAGCACGCAAAGGCATCAAAAAGTCTAAGCAAGGATCGAAAACGTCTAAAAACTCTGTGGTCCCCGCGCTCTCGGCGGTGCTAAATTGCAGATTTTTAGACCGTGCCCCTCGGCCCCTGCAGAAGTAGCAGATGCACCCCATGTGGGTCAATATGCAGAGGACGAGAGCGGAGGCTTCGGGGATGGGTGCGCACCGATATGAGTGTTGATAGATGTTGCCCGTGCTGCTGGGGAAGCTGTTGTTGTCCTGAATCCAGTTTGTTGTAGCTGCATTTGGTGTTCAATGTGATACCTTTCTGCGAGTTGTTTTCGTTGCCCACAGCCCATCCGAGATTTGAAGTTGCGTTTTCTACGGTGAAGTCAGTAATGTTTACATAATTGTTACCGATTGCAGAGGCATAGTCGCCAGTGGCGTTAGCAGTGCCGTTCTTGGAGCGGGAGGTTAGAATACCTTTGTTTATCCAAAGACTTGTGTTGTAAGTGTCGTACTCCACACAAACAGTATCGCAGGAGGTTGCGTTATTCATCGCCGCATGAAGCGGATTCCCAGAAGAATTGAAATCACCGCAGTCGTAGAGGGGAGCACTCGCAGCCATGGTGAGAGCAACAAGAAAGTTCTGGAAAGGGTAGAATAGCCGAAAGGGCGTACCAAAATTTTTACCAAGACATGAACCGCCGCGGAGCGTCATGTTCATCCCCGTCACCTCAACAATTCATTTATGATTATACTATAAAAGCTTTTCGGTCAATAGGTACCGTCTTTAGCACCTCTATTCCTTCATCCCACTGTCCAGCTACTAAACTCCTCCTCTCCGTACCTTGCCAGCTCCTACAAGGAGATTTAACGCTTCTACAACAAGAAAAGCGTCTAAGTTTAAAAATCAAATCAACTTCGCATTCACAATACCATCACGACCGGGTCTGCTTGTAACTACCGCCTCGCCGAGGTCGGTCTCTATGACCGCGCCCTTTGTTGTTATATTCCGCCGGACGAAGAAAGTATTCGCAGCGTTACTTTTCACCGTGATGATCTTCGACTTTTTCGTTACTCCGCTATTCGGATCTGCAACATTTGCAAATTCACATCGTAACAGTCGGAGTTTCATATTCCCGCCCATTGTTCTTACCTTCTTTCTGCGTTCCGTTCCAATAACAGTATCAGTCGCCGGTCTCCCTGCCTCATAAGCCTTCTTCCTACGGTTATGGTGAAGCCTTCCTCCCGTATATTTCCGCGTTGACCTGCCCTGCCATCTCATTTTCTAATCCCTCCGTTCAAGGACCTATAAAACCACATTCCTCACACCTGTATAAATTACTTTGCTTCCTGCACTTCGCGCATCTACCTATCTCTACCTTTCCACAATTAGGACACGAAAAGACCGTGTAACCTTCTCCCAGCAGCTTTACCCTGCAAGACGTGCAATACTCTGTCATATTCTGCTCCCTCTCGTAATATTTTTATCTCCTTCGCTTCTCGCACCATCGCCACCACTGTGGATGGCATACCATATTTACATCTACCTCCATTTATAGTAATATCCGCTTTTATCTCTACTTCTTCTACACGTGTGGGTGGCGCTTTACCTGAGATATTGGCACTTGTGGACGTTATGGGTCCTGTTTCTTTTATTATGCTTAGTGCTACTTCGTTATCCGGGTACCGTATGCCAACGACATCGGACCCTGCGGTTAAAACATCTGGGACTATTTCCTTTTTACTCAATAATACCGTGACTGGTCCCGGTAGCAACTCGGTTATGATCTCAAAATATTCCCTGTCTATGTACGCAATTTCATGTAACATCTCAAAAGAGGAAACAGCGAGAGAGAGAGGTTGGACTAAGTCCCTATTCTTTATATTATACACTTTCCGAATTGCTTCTTCGGATAGGGCATCCGCACCCAAGCCATATACCGTTTCGGTTGGATAAATCACAGTACCGCCGTTTTTTAATATTGCTATCGCAGTCCTTATCTGGTCCTCTAAGTGCATTTCTCGAACTTTACGCCTCCTATCTTATAATTACCTTTACTACCTTAGCACACCATTAACGCAGCTTTTTATTCCACTACATCAAATCATGCTTATAAAATTGTGATAATATGAGCGTTTTTATAACTTCGCCGAGTAGGCTCCACTTTACCCTTATAGATATGAACGGTGAGCTTGGGCGTGTAGATGGCGGAATAGGAGTGGCATTGAAAGAGCCCTCTTTGAAGATAGAAGTATCGGCAGTTAATAAAGAAGCTGAGAAGACCGAGAATCCAGAAGAAGTTGTTCCGGTATTGGAACGGATAAGAAGTAGAATTGAGCCCGCGCTAAGAGGGAATTACCGTGTAAAGATATTGAAAAAGTTACCCTCGCATGCAGGCTTGGGCTCTCGGACACAATTGTCGTTGAGCGTGGCAAAAGCAATTTCGGTGTTGGAAAACCGAAACTACCATGCCGTAGAATTAGCAAAACTGGTGGGTAGGGGGGGCACGTCGGGCATCGGCACGGCTGCTTTTGAGAACGGGGGTTTCATATTAGATGGGGGGCATTTTTTTCGCAGGGGAGAGCATGAGGGCAAGAACGGAATGAACAATATAAAGACGGGGTTTCTTCCCTCTTCTGCGTCTATGGTTTCTCCACCGCCGGTTCTCTTTCAGCATCCTCTCCCTGAAGATTGGTTCTTTGTCGTTGCGATACCAGAGGTAAAGAGGGGTGCGCATGGCGCGGAAGAGATAGAAATCTTCAAACGATGTTGCCCGATAGAACGCGAAGAGGTGGAGCGGGTCTGTAGGATACTGCTTATGCGGATACTGCCTTCTGTGCTTGAAAAGGACATAATTACTTTTGCTGAATCTTTAACCATGCTGCAAGGAGTGGGGTTCAAGCGGATAGAGACAGAGCTTCAGCATGATATAATAAAGGAGCTTTTCCGCTTCTTCGACGCGCATGCGTTAGGTTATGG
This sequence comes from Candidatus Methanophagales archaeon, assembly GCA_029241965.1. GTDB lineage: Archaea > Halobacteriota > Syntropharchaeia > Alkanophagales > Methanospirareceae > QENJ01. The sequence goes on along the minus strand of JAPWVK010000141.1, from coordinate 12,411 downwards.
CATGTCCTCTTTTGGTCCCGCAACGTATGCAATAGTGGAAGGCGAGAAAAGGGCAAAGGAACTCGCGGATTTAACATCCGAGTTCTTTACCGAGAGGCATGTACAAGCTTTAGTGTGTTATTCAAATGCAAATAATAACGGTAGTGAAGTAGGGCATTAAATGTGCCATAGTTAACAAGAGGTTGTGGAGTCCCGACCTTTTTCGCGTGCCGTGACTGCAAAACAAATCGAAACAGGAAGATTTTTCTCGAGGCAGTCTCGTAAAATATTGTGGTTTTTTATCTTTGTGTCGCTCATAATCATAACTCAAACAAAGTAGATGAACCGAAATACATTATCCGGCTGGGTAGAGCTATCGGGGTTCCCAAAATTTACAACCACCCTGATTCCGTTCCTTTTAGGGGCTGTCATAGCCTGGCATAACGGATATGCCATTGACATGCCTGTACTCGCAGTCTCGTTGCTTGCAGTATTCTTGCTAACGAATTTCTGCTTCGTGCTCAATGCGTGCAGTGTATATGCCGATTTAAAACAAAAAGGGGTTGATTTTCACGCAGAAGGTGCAAGCTCGCTTCATTCTACCGCGGTCAGCGGAAGGTTCAACGCACTCACGAATGGGAAAATATCTGTACAGCAGGCTGTCAGTGGTGCTTATCTATGCGTATTGGCTGCATTACCTTTAAGTATGTTGTTATGGCTGCCTCTCAATACAGGGCCACTGACGATGCCACTTGGACTCACAGGCATAATCATTGCATATTCATATTCGAGGGGACCACGGCTCTCTTATCACAGCTTGGGCGAAATAGCTCTAACGGTAGGAGTGGCATGGTTGACGGTCTTCAGCGGTTATTATTTGCAGGCGCACCAGGTGAGCTGGCTCCCGACTGTCGTTGCATTACCCTGGATGATAGATGCGTTCAAGCTGAAATTGACGCGCGAACTACCGGATTTTGAGTGGGACCTGCTAATAAACCGCAAGAATCTGGCAAATCGACTGGGAAAAGAGCTAACAGCAAAATTATACCTGCCCCTAACGCTCTGTTCGTGGGCTGCTTTCATTCCACTTCTATGGCTCGATGTCCCTTATTACAGTCTCCTGCTTTTAGCCATTCCGATGTTCTACACTTCAAAGAGTTTGATTTCAATGCACAGGGGTGACTGGAAAACCAGGGAAGGACTGCGCGCTATAACGAAAAATGCCTTCACCGGGATGATTTTGATTCCCGCTGCACTCATAGGAATTTTCCTTCTGTAATCGCATAGCAGGAAAATGACCAAACACAAAAACTTTTTAAGTTTCTCTATTACATCAGCATCTTAAGTAGCTATGGACCGAAGTGAATATACTATTGAATACTTCAAGGAGAAAGGATTCGTAAGGAAGGAATGTAAGAAATGTGGCTCGGGGTTCTGGACTCGAGATACCGATAGGGAGGTCTGTGGTGATGCACCCTGTGAAACTTACTCGTTTATTGGCAAGCCAATTTTTAAAGAGAAGAACGCGGATGAAATAAGAGAATCTTTCCTCGCTTTCTTCGAATCGCACGGGCACACGCGACTGAAGCGGTATCCAGTAGTAGCGCGGTGGAGAGACGACCTCTACCTAAACATCGCATCAATTGCAAATTTCCAGCCGTTTGTTACATCAGGCAAAGTACCGCCTCCTGCGAATCCACTCGTCATTTCACAACCTTGCATCAGACTCGAGGACCTCGAATTGATAGGTAAGAGTGGTCGCCATCTAACCACATTCGAGATGATGGGTCACCACGCATTTAATAAGCGAGGCGCAGAGGAGATTTACTGGAAGAACGATACCGTGAGGTATTGTGATGAATATCTGAAACAACTGGGCGTGGACATGGACAGCGTGACATATAAAGAGGCGCCGTGGATGGGCGGCGGAAATGCAGGACCCTGTCTTGAAGTGGTCACAGGCGGCTTAGAACTTGCTACACTCGTCTTCATGGACTTAGAACTCACTCAAAACAGCGGTGATACGAATATAGACGGACAGTGGTACAGGAAGATGGATACCTACATCGTGGACACGGGCTACGGGCTGGAACGATTTGTCTGGGCATCAAAAGGCACTCCTACGGTGTATGATGCGATATTTCCTGAAATGATAAACGAGCTGCTGACTTTAGCAGGACGTGAGCATCCGCTGAAAAGTCATAGCGAGCAGATACTGGAAATAGCGCGATTATGCGGTGTTATGAAGAAGAAAGAGATAGTGAAGAAATTGAACATATCCTCTGACTTCGTAAAAACCGTAATTGAACCGATAGAATCCGTCTATGCAGTTGCTGACCACACAAGATGCTTAGCATTCATGCTTGCGGATGGCATTGTACCGTCAAACGCAAAGGAAGGGTATCTGGCGAGACTGGTCCTGCGGAGAACCTTCCGGATGTTGAAATCATTAAAGATTGATACGCCTCTGGAAGAACTCGTCATTTCGCATATAAAGCTATTACACCATTCTTTCCCTGAACTGGAACAGTATGTTGATAGAATCAGCGAAATTCTATCATTGGAGAAAACCCGGTACGAAGAGACACTGACAAAAGGCGAAAGAATCGTGCGACAGAAGGCAAAGGAGTCTAAAGCCAAAGGTAAAATGCCTCTCGATACATTGATCAATTTATATGATACTCATGGCATACCACCGGAGTTTGCGGTTGAGATTGCGGCTGAATCGGGAGGCGACGTGGCAGTGGATGTACCAGAAGACTTCTATTCGCAGGTAGCAAAAATGCACGCCGAGGAGAAGAAGGGCGAAGCAGACCCGTTTGTGCATAGTCTAAAAGAGCGAACGAAATCAATTCCGCAGACTTTGAAATTGTATTATGATAAGCCCACGGCGGCTGAATTTGACGCTACCGTTCTGGATGCCTTTGATAATTTTGTCGTACTGGATAAAACACTATTTTATCCCGAAGGTGGAGGTCAGCCGGCAGATACTGGGTTCTTAACTCCTGTATCGGGAGAGGATAATTTAAAAGTTGTGGATGTTATGAATGTGGACGGCGTTATTCTGCACAAAATAGCAGGAGCGGCGAATCGCATTGATAAAGGTGCATCAGTGCGGGGAAGCATAGATTACCAGAGGCGAATGGCGCATACCCGGCATCATTCCGCTACGCATATTGTGATATGGGCAGCCCGAAAAGTATTAGGTGGTCATGTATGGCAAGCGGGTGCGCAGAAGGGTGAAGATAAGTCGCGACTGGATATAACGCATTTCAAAAGAATATCGGATGCAGAAAGTAGCGAGATAGAAATGCTTGCCAATAAGATGGTCATGCGAAATGAAGTGATAGGCGTGCATGTAGAGGATAAAAATGAAGCGGAGAAGAAATATGGGTTTTGTCTTTATCAGGGTGGTGTGCCCCCGAGTAAAGAGATAAGGATTGTACGGATAGGCGAGGATGAGGACGTGCAAGCGTGTGCGGGTACGCATTGCTCGAAGACCGGCGATGTGGGCCCGATAAAGTTATTGCGTACCGAGCGGATACAGGATGGTATCGAAAGGTTGTGGTATTCCGCAGGGGAAGCTGCTGTTCGGGCGGTGCAAGCACGGGAAGAGCTGATAAAAAAATCGGCGGCGGTACTGAGAGTACCTCAAGAGAAGCTACCTGCAACGGTAGAGCGATTCTTTGAAGAGTGGAAACAGTTGAAGAAGGAGAACGAGAGTTTACGGGATGAAATAGCAGAGTTGCGTGTGGGATGGTTGAAAGGGTGTGCAAGAGCTATAAGCGGCTTAAACGTAATTGCAGAGATTTTACCGGACGTTGATACGAAAGGGCTGCTGAAAATGGCGTCTCAACTATCGGAAGAGAATTTTTTAACGATATTGATGAGCAAAAAGGGAAATCGTGCATCTGTCGTGTCCTCGGTTCCTGCTAATCAAAAGGATAGTATAAGCGCATCCGAGGTGGTAAAACGAGTTTGCGAGGTGCTTGGTGGCGGCGGTGGCGGCACGCCGGGAATAGCACAAGGTGGCGGTGATAAGGTGGCTAATATTGAGGAAGCGTTATTAGCCGGGTTGCGTGTAGTGGAAGCGAAAAGTTTATAAATGGTGTATAGAAAGATTAAAAGAGTAATGTATCTGATAATAGTGGGGTTGGGAGGAATAGGCAAAAACTTAGTGGATATAGCGGCGAAAGAGAAGAACGACGTGGTCGTCATAGACCAGGAGGAGAAGAGATGCCGCGAGATAGCGGCAAAATACGATGTTCTAACGATTCTCGGTGATGCCACAGAGAAGTCAACCCTGGAGGAGGCAGAAGCGAGCAGAGCGCATGCACTGATTGCCACTACTTCTGACGACGCTGCTAATTTGATGATGGCACTAACGGCGAAGGGCTTGGGCACGAAGAAGACGGTTGCCGTGGTAAATCAGGAAGAGCATGTGGAGATGTTCAAGGAGGCGGGCATCTATCTATTTGAAAATCCAGACATGACCGTTGCAAGTCATCTGTATTTTTCGGTGAAACGACCAAAGATAAAAGATTTCCTTACGGTAAGTGGCGGAAAGGCAGAGATATTTGAAGTGATAGTCTCGGATAAATCAAGAACCGTGGGTAAGAGGCTGTCAAAGTTGCGTATAAAACAAGGGATAGTAGTTGCGATAGAGCGGAATGGCGATATAATACTGCCAATGGGTGATACGATATTCCAAGTGCATGACCTCGTGACCATATTTGCGAAGACGAAGTATGTGGAGAAGATAAGTGAGCTTTTTGCGCCTTAAAACGTATATTCTGTTCTGACTGTGCCCTATACATCAATTGTTACATCTCAACGCTCACACAAAACCCAATGCCCCTTCTCTACTTCAACCATCCCCGGCTCTTTCTTACTACAAATTTCCGCAGCAAAAGGGCATCGTGGATAAAATACGCAGCCAGAAGGGTTTGCAGTTCGCATATCGCCCGGTAATAACGCATCTTCTTCTATTGACGCAGGAGAAATTAGCTCATTAGTGTACGGATGCCGTTCATAACCCAATATATCGGTTGTGTCGCCGATTTCCACGATTTTACCGCGATACATCACCGCTATTCGGTCACTTATATGCCGCACAACTTCAAGGTCATGCGAGATAAACAGAACAGTCAAATTAAATTCCTTTTTCAATTCTTGCATCAGATTCAGCATCTGTGCCTGAACCGAGACATCTAAAGATGAAGTAGGCTCATCAGCAACGATAAAGTCGGGATTTAGCGCAAGAACCCTTGCGAGCACTACCCTTTGGTTCTGCCCGCCACTCAACTGGTAAGGATAGCGATTTAGATGTTCGGGATTGAGTCCAACCGTTTCAAGCAATTCCGCAACTCGCTCTTTTTGTTCGCTTTTACCCATTTTTCGCCACAGCTTCAGGGGTTCGGCAATGCTATCTGCTATCTTCATTCTCGGATTTAGCGATGCGTCTGGGTCCTGGAATATCATTTGCATGCGCGGTCTGAGCCTTCTCAGTTCTGCCTTTTTTAATTGTTGCAAATCTATGCCATCGAAAATGACCTTGCCAGAAGTTGGTTCGAGCAATCGTAACAGCAATCTGCCAATGGTTGTCTTTCCGCATCCACTCTCGCCAACAAGCCCTAAGGTTTCCCCTCTTCTGATCTGGAATGATATACCATCCACCGCCTTTGTACTATGTTTCTTCAATATTCCCGAAGAGAAATGTTTCCTCAGGTCTTTAACTTCTATCATGCAGCAAACACCTCACAAGGTGACCATTTCCTAGTTCTACCATTTCCGGATGGTTTATTTTGCAGTTCTCTTCTGCACAGTCACATCTTGGATAGAACCTGCACCCGTTTGGAATGCCAATTAAAGAAGGACTCATGCCTCTTATCGGCTTTAAGCCACGGTTAGGCAGTGAATTAAGGAATCCTTGTGTGTATGGATGCATCGGATTTTTGAATATCGCTTCGGTTTTTGCATATTCTACGAGTTCGCCTGCATACATCACTGCGATATTATCGCAAATCTCTGCCGCGGCATCTAAATCATGCGTTATGAATAGCATTGACCTCTGCTTTGTCACCTCTTTCATAAGTCGCACTATCTGCATCTTTATTGTAACGTCCAGGCCTGTTGTCGGCTCGTCTGCGATAATCAGAGTAGGATTGCATGCAAGTGCCATTGCGATCATTACCCGTTCTCTCATCCCGCCACTGAACTCATGCGGATACTCATTTACCCTCTTCTCAGGCGAGGGTATCTTAACCGCCTCGAGCATTTCTACTACTTTCTCTTTTGCCGCTCGTTTATCCAATCCTTGGTGTAAACGAATCGCTTCCGCTATCTGGTTGCCTACTTTCAAAACGGGATTCAACGACGTAGTAGGATTCTGGAGTATCATAGCGATTTCCTTTCCCCTTATCTTTCTCATCTCTTCTTCGCTTAGCTTTAGTAGGTCGTGGCCCTTATACACAATTTCTCCTTCTACCCTCGTGTCTGGCTGGAGAAGACGCATGATTGTCATGCCCAATATCGTTTTTCCCGAACCTGTCTCGCCTATTAGCCCAAATCTTTCAGTCTCTTTCATTTCGAGGTCAACGGCGTTCACGGCTTTTACAATACCGTCCCTGGTGGGGAACCATGTTTTCAGGTTTGTTATTCTTAATATACTCATACTCGTGTTACACCTCTCAACCTCGGATTCACTATTTCCTCCAGCGCATATCCAATGAACGTAAGAGAAAGAATAGTGAACACAATGCACAATCCTGCAGGCAGCATCCACCATTTCCAGATATCGGATATGAATATAGTGGGATACACAAACGCATAATGTAGAATCATGCCCCAGCTCTTTGCTATCGGATCCCCCAAGCCCAGGAAGCTCAAGCCTGCTTCTGCTAATATTACATGGGTTGCTTCTATAATCAACCGCACAACGACCAGCGGTAATACACCTGGCAGGATGTACTTCCTTAAAATATAGCTGTCCGTTGCACCGATCATCTTCGCGGCTTCTACATAATTCCTGTGCCTTAGCGACAGCACTTCAGAGCGTATAACTCGTGTGGTTATGGGCCAACCGAGAATGATGAATATAACTATGAGGTTCCAGATGCTGGGTCGCATGAATGCTGCGATTACTATTATCAAAGGAAGTCGCGGAATCGCAAGGAACACATCTACGATTCGCATAAGGAAGAATCCGAACCGTTCAAAGTATCCCGAAAGAAGACCAAGAAATGTCCCTATAATACATGATACGGCCGATACGAAGAAAGCAATAAATAAAGATACCCGAGCACCGTATATCAACTCGCTTAATATATCCTGCCCTATATCGTTCGTGCCCAGCAGATGTTCGGAGCTTGGATGCTCTATTGGCTTATACATCTCATGTGGGTCGCATGGTGCGATATAAGGAGCAAAGACCGCCATTACTATGAAGAAAAGTAATATTGCAAGTCCGACCAATCCGAGCCTCTTCTTTTTATACTCAGTCCAGTAACCTTTTACATCTGTTATATCTGTCATTTTAGTTATGTTGCAACCGCGGGTCCAACCGCACATAGATTATGTCCGCAACGAAATTTGCGGCTATGATAACAAGCGTGATAACCAGGAATGCACCCTGCAATAGAGGATAATCACGATATGTAACCGCATCAAAGAGCAATCTTCCAACGCCCGGATATGCAAATACTGTCTCCACAAAGATCATTCCACTAATCATGAAGCCCACTCGCAGAGCAATCATCGTGGTAATTGGAAGCAATGCATTCTTCATCGCGTGCTTACGCAATATATACCACTCCGATAAGCCTTTCGCCCTCGCAGTCACTATATAATCCTCGCCTATCACATTTAACATCGAATTCCGCATCAGAAGATACACGTCACCGATATAGCAAATAACAAGCGTTGTCACTGGTAAGACCAGGTGGTACAAAATATCAGTTGCTTCGTCAAGAGGCGATGAATATCGCATGAACGGCGTTTTTGCACCAAAGAGGGGAAATAATTGGAGGTTTACACAAAATAAAATTATTAAGAGCATACCGAGGAAGAAAGGTGGAAATGAGCCAATAGAAAGAAGAGATACGAGAAGTCCTACATCTCGTTTTTTGCCTCTATTCCAGGCAGATATAGCACCCAGCAGGATACCAAAAGTCATATAAAGCGCAGTTGCAGTACCGAGCAGTAGCAGAGTCCATTTCAATCGCCCAATCAATATCTCAGATACAGGAGCATTGAAATATATAGACCAGCCGAGGTCGCCGTGCAAAATATTATGCATATAGTCCGCGAATTGTTGCAGAAGCGGCTTATCAAGTCCGTAATATACAAGCAGTTTTGCCCGCGTCTCTTCATCCAGCACTATGGGCATATCCATGCTCGGATCGCCGGTAAGAAATGATAACGGATCGCCGGGCATTAACCTCGGTAAAAAGAAGTTGAATGAGAGTACAATAAGGATTATGGCAATATAACCCGTTATTTTCGTTATTTGGTGCATACAAAAAGGTATAAAAAAAAGAAAGAGGAGATTTACTCCTTTTTCCGTCTCCACAATACCAGATGCGCAACTACCAGTAATCCCGCAATTGCGAGTACCATCTCGAAGCCAGGCTGCTTTGGTACTTGCGTTGGTATTGAAGACGGAGTTGTCGTTGGTGCTGCGGCTGTTGGCGTTGATGTTGCGGTTGGCTTTTTTACAGTCGTAGGAGCAGCTTCCCCGATGAACACGAGTTTGTTCATCTCTATGGGTATGCCAATTCCCACTCCGCCTTTTGTAAAGAACCAGGTATCGAGCTTATCGGGACGATAGACGCAGCACATCTTGGGATGATACAGCGTGTACACCGGTAGATTCTCTGCCACAAGTTCTTGCAATTGATAAACGAGCTCTTTTCTCGCTGTAGCATTCATTGTTTCCCTTTGTTCTTTGAATAACGCCGTGTACGTTTCGTTCTGGCATGAGGTCCCGGGCCAATCCGGGAATTGCATTATGTTTGGATTTGCTATCCCACCATGACCGCTAATAACCATGTGAAAATTGCCTTCTTTTAGTATTGTATCCGATGTGCTAATGTCCATCACTTTTACGCTTATCTTTATCCCAACCTCAGCCAGTTGCGATTTTATCAGTTCCGCCTCTCTTACGAATTTTTCAATTGTTAGCAGCTCGAACTCCAGGTCTTCACCTGTGGGATACTCTCGTATTCCATCGTTATTGCTATCGGTGAAGCCAAACGAGTCAAGTATTTCGTTCGCCTTCGTTACATTGTGTTCATAGTCAGGTAGGCTTGGATTATACCACTTGGATATATCCGGATGAATTATTCCTGTGTTTGCTGGTATTCCATAGCCATGCACGACCTGCTCCACTATCTCTGTTCTGTTTATGCCATAAGCAACAGCCTTTCTGAACGCCGTGAGATTGGTGGGGTATTTTTCACAGTTGAAGATGACCTGTAACACCCAGTAGCTTGGACCCCAGCGCTGGCTGAAATCCGGATTGTTCTCAAACGCAGCGACCGCTTTTGCTCTTCGACCCCAGAAAGCGGTCTCATCTATGTCGCCCGTGGTTAATGCTGCTGCCGGATCGTTGACCGAAATAGAGAGTAGCCGGTCAATAACGGGTTTACCCTTGAAATAATCGTCATTTGCTGCCCACTCGTAATAGCCCTGCGCTCTATTGTATTCTACCAGTTTAAAAGGACCGGTACCTATAACCGCCTCAGCACCTGTGAATTTACCCGGGTCGGAAACGTCCTGCCAGATATGTTTTGGAATTATCGGGATATTTCCTGCTATGTCCATCAAGAACGGAGCAAACGGTTCGTTAAGATATATAACAGCAGTATGATCATCCATGACATCTACATGATCAATATAGCTCATTGCCTGAAACCATTTGAAAGCCGCCTGCTGTTCCTTTATGTAATCAAAAGTAAACTGTACATCCTCTGCGGTAAACGGTTTATTATCGTGCCATTTTACACCTTCGTGAAGTTGAAATGTCCACGCCTTGCCGTCTTCCGACATCTCCCAACTGTCCGCAAGCCAGGGAATTACAGCTCCGTCCCGGTCTTTCCAGGTCAGCGTGTCGAATCCAAAACTCATCCTGATATAACCAGGTCCTCTCGGATAGAATCCGAAAGGCGAAGGATGGCCCCAGTCACCGCCGGGGACGTCACCTGTGAATTTTACCACTTTCTCCTCACCCGCTGCAGCAACTGTTATTCCACTGCATGCACTGCACACAAGTATTGCCAGTGCCAATACCGATACAACTTTTTCTATTTTCATTTTTTTAAGCCTCCTAAAAGATTGGCAAGTTCTTCAATCTCTGCCAACTGTAAATCAAGCTCTTCGCCTGTTAAACAAGCCTTAAACACGTCATTATTCGCCGGGATAATTCCTGCAATTTTATTTTTATCCACGGATGCGAGCATAACCTGCTTACTTTCTTCGTCCACTTTATTGAGAACGAAATAAACGGGCTTTTTAACACTGCCAGCTAATTCCTCTATCTTTTTTGAGAGCATTAGCGATTCAAAAGTAGGGTCCAGAACAACCAGAATAATATCGCAGCCTCTTTCCACACCCCTGCCAAAATGCTCGATCCCAGCGTCCGTATCAATGATTACAACCTCTTTATCTGCTAATTCTATGTTTTCAAGCATCCCTGATGAGAGAGCACCCATCGGGCAGGCACAACCCTCACCGAATTCGTGTATCTTTCCGACTGCAAGCAGTTTTATTCCGTTCTTCTTAGTTGAGTATTCTTCTGGTATGTCCTCCAGTGTCCACGTTTTATCGAATATTTTTAGCTTCATAGGACCGTCTTTTGCATCTGCATTCTGAAACGATGCTATCATCTGCTCAAGTATCTCCTTCTTTCCGCCGAAGTAGTTCATGAAGTCCTCAGGCAGCTCCATGCCCAATTGACGGTGCAGTCCGTAGTTCGACTCATCACAGTCAATCACCAGAACCTTGTATCCTCGATTTGCCATTGTCTTTGCGAGAAGTGCCGAAATCGTACTTTTTCCACTCCCGCCTTTACCGCTTAACAATATTTTCATTTTATATCTTTGTCACATCCTTTTTACGTTATTTTCTTATTTGACATTGAAGAAGAATCATCTTGTATATAAGCTTTCCGATTTTTTCCTGTAATATCTTATTTACGTGCATAGTACAGAGCCCGAAGAGCTCAGAGATATAGCTTATGCACTTCCTCTCAGTTACACGGTTAGCGGATTCCGACTGGCTTTTTCGCCCTGCGGTTGGAGTACCATGATTTTATTGATTTTCTCGTGCTCCTAAGCTTATCCGTTATTTTATCTCTTGCTGCGATAAAAGTGCTTTAAAAAGCGCAGTTTATGCCGGTGCTGAGTCTATCCTTTATTACCAGTATTTCTTAAGTTAATCTTGTAAAATTTCGTGGTTTAATAATTGCAATTTATTACTGAAATGACTATATTACTCCGTATTTGACTTAATAAGGACCATCATCAAACATGGTGCAATATACATCCTTTTCGGATACACACCGCGTGGGACATATCTCGCAAACGCTGAGCTGTTCGTCCCAAGCTTCTACAAGAGCATCGAGTATTTTATCTACCAGTTTATCCTTTAGTAGCGGGAAATACGCTTCAACCATCTCATGCGAGAAATATACATTTTCGATTTCTCCAGATAGTTTTTGTAATATGATTCCTTTCATCTCCTTCGCGAAATAAATGGAAAACTCCGCTATATCTTCATCGTAGATTCGTCGTCGTCTCAATCTCTTCTCCAGTTTGTGCTTAATCGTATGCTCGAAACTCAGAGCTATTTCGTAACAGAACCAATTCAGCTTCGTCTTCTCATGCTCTGCGGAATAGAACGAAGTCGGTTGGATCAAGTCATCCCCTAATTTGTCTTCTGCTGCCATATTCCATCCCTCACTTGTTAAAAACAAAGGGTAAATCCATATTTAAATCTATGCTTTTTTTCTACCACTGCGATTTGGTAATAAAAAGAAAGCTTTACCGGCACAGTCTAAAAACCCAGTCTTTTATCACCGCGGAGATCAACGAGGGCGCTGAGTTTAAGAACGTTCTAATCCACGCTTGGGTTTTCTGATGCCTCTGCGTTCTCCGTGCACTCTGCGGTAAAACTCGAGGATGTAGTGATTTCACTGGAAAAATTGGCAGCGCCTACTTTTTATAAATTGAGAAAGCCAGAAACGATCATAGGGCGATATAACGGGCGACCACAGATAGAGCTGGTTAATAAGAACTTAAGAGAATTTTGAAAAACTCCCCCCTAAAGAAAATAATTAAGGGATTACATAATCGGCGGAAGATGATGAAATAAATCATGGGAAAAAAGATGCGCAAATTGCACTCTAAAACGCTAAAAAAGTAAAGTTTATATGTT
>JAPWVK010000140.1 GCA_029241965.1 Candidatus Methanophagales archaeon | reverse complement strand
GTCAAAATGATATTTACTGCTTTTGGCTTTGACCTATATCAATTATGTACGCTCAAAAAGCAGGGAGCCGTATAGGATAGCGGTAGCTATCGACAAAAAATGAGAAAAATGAGAAAAATGAGAAAATGAACTGTTAAGTGGAGTTAAAAACAGAAAAAGATACCAAAAATCGAAAATATGAGCAATAAGTCTTAGTGGATTCTTTAAAAAGGAGTTAATCAAAATTCTCCAAAGTATATAAGCTTTTCTATTTTTAACAACATTGCTCAAACCGGGCAACATTTCTATTTTCATTTTGCTTTTTCACTCTACGTATATACCAAAAAAGTAGGGTATATATAAGCTTTTCGCTTTTTTTGTGCCTCGAATGGTATCCCTATTAGGATGCTTAGATATAGTTAGTAGAACTATAAAAAGTTATCCCCATGCTCAAAACCCAATTTAAAAGGAATTTATAGCCCTCACCCGTAAAAGAGCACTTACAACTGTTTCTTATTCGCATCACACTATATTGAAACTTTTTTTAATGTATTTGAAACTAAAATTGAAGATATATACATCAAATGTGGCTGTTTATCTGTTCATGTAATACTGCCTCTTACGGTCACGAGCACACAAATTCATATAAAAACATGTTAAGAACATATGCTTTCCCTCCTCCTTTTCGCTTCCCTCCGCTTATATCGGGGAAAGGGAAACTTTATCGTCTCGACAAAAGTTTCAACAACGTCATTGTACTCAACATCTGTGAATTTAGTCTGTGGGGCAAGAAATAGCGAAATCGGTAACCCGCGACGGAAGCGATATACCAAAAAATGTTTCATAATGCTAAAATAAATTTTAGAATGTGTTTAATTGAAGTTTCAATACGCTAAAAAATAATTTATCCAAACGAAATATTCTAAAGGCGGCAAAATGAATTATAATATTAATGAAAATGAGTGACAATAAAAAATTACTGCTGAGCATTTCAATACGTGAACTGCGCGAAAATCATGGCATAAAATTAGATTTAGCGCCTAATCGGTACAGGTTTGAGGAAGTTTTCGACGCATTTGTGCGGCAATTGCAGGGAAAGCATAGTGCTCATGTTGCAGATGATAATGGGAATAATGGCAACAACACGAAACGAAATGGCAGAAGAAAAAATCACGCACGAAAGTATCTTACGGGAACAAAACCAATCCAGGTGAAGTATAAATGCAGTTTTGAAGAAGCGGAGAAGATTTTATTAGAGCAAAGGCTTCACGAGGAGTTAATAAGCACCCGGAAATTGCTGGAAGACTAAAGTCTGTAAAATCAAAAAGCATTAGTTTAGCTAACCACAAGATTCCACAGATTTTCACGAGAGAATAATAATAGTAACAAAGTTTTAGTGTTTTACCAACTACTTTATACATTATTAACCAAAAATTCTTGTAAAATCTCGTGGTTTTTTAGATCAGATATACAACCACAAAAAAGTTTTCTGCAAATCAAGTTCTGTGTAATCCATTTTTAGTGCTCTATGCTTTTTAGAGGCAAACCTAAACATACCCTCAATTACAGATTTGGTATTTGTTTAGCTAACCACAGGATTACACAGATTTTCACGAGAAAATAGGATGCTGTAAGATATAAGATGCAAATCTAACCGATCTCCCGCGTCCCATATCATCTTCTTGTGTTAATCTCGTGGAATCTCGTGGTTTTATTCGCCTTAGCTAAACAAACATCAGATTTGCAATTACGGCAAACCGTCCTCTCTCAGCTTCAATATCCTCAACGCGAGCAACGCCGCATTTGCTCCGTTATCTATACCAACCACGCCGACTGGCACACCCGCAGGCATCTGCACCATCGAAAGTAAAGCGTCCATACCCAACAGCTTACCACTCACAGGCACGCCAATAACCGGCTTTTCTGTCTTCGATGCTATTACCCCGGGCAACGCTGCCGCTAAGCCTGCAATCGCTATTATCACCGCCACGGAATCACTGCTTTCCTTCAAATAACTATCCAGAGCATCGGGTTCACGATGTGCGGAGAGCACTTTCAGTTCGTACGGCACATTATGCGCCTCTAATATCTTCACCGCTTTTTCCGCCACCTGTCTATCGCTATTCGAACCTAATATGATCGCTACTTTACACATATTAGCTCTCCATCCGCTCTTCTATCACACAGGTGAACTCTTCGGGGTCCCTTATCTTCTTCAACTCCTCTTTCTCTACCAATACGGTATTATCTACTTGCACGCGCTTTACGCTGCCGCTAACCACGAATACCGACTGCGTTTTTGTTACCTCTGATAGGCTGCTGAGTATTTTCGCTCTTTTGATCATCTGCTCGGTGTATTCACTTATTCCCGTAAGAATCCTCACGTTTTCGTCGCCTCTTTTCGACTGCGAGAGCGAGACAGCACTAAAAGGGGCATGCGCAGTTGCAAATATCTCAAAACCTATCTCTTCCATTAAACTCAGTATATGTCTCTCCAGATTCGATGCTGCTTCTTCTATTCCTGCTTCTGTTATCTCAGGCGGTAGAGGTCCCTCTACTTCTGATTTTAAAAACTCCTGTGGCTCTATTAGTACAATATCTAAGAATTCCTCTATCTTCAGTGCGATGTCTATTGTAGTACTCACCTCGCCTTCCTCGTATTTGCTAACACTCCGTCGTGAAACGCCTAATTCCGTAGCGATGTCACCTAAGGATAACTCCTTCTCCTCCCTCGCTATTTTCATTCTTTCTCCGTTTATCGTGACATACAAGCCTCCTGTAGCGGAATAAGCGCAGGGGCATACATCTTCGCTGAAATAATCGTACAGCGTATGCGAGTTTATAGCTGGAATGCCATATCTACGATACACCACATCGTCTTCTAAAAAGAAACTCCCTTTTCTCTCTCCCACGATGATTGGCGAAGCAAGCAAACAAAACGCCGCACGCTTTATCCCCTTCGCCATTTCCTCGTTAATTCCGTCTATATTATACAATATCTTCGTCAGCAATGTTAATTCGCTTCGCCGGGCTGCTAAATCAAAACTGCGGGCTTTGCATCTGCTCGATACGATAAAGCCCGCATCTTTCAACATTTCCATTACAAGCACAATCAAATCATTCTTCATCCGCACTTCCCATTCTGCGTATTTCACCGGCACGCTCGGTTGCGTCTATCACAGCCCGCATCATCGCTGCCTTCACCCCTCGCGTCTCCATTGCATACAGTCCTCGTATTGTCGTCCCGCCAGGAGATGCGGTCATTGCCTGTATCTCCGATGGTGTATCTCCAGCAAGCACCATTTTCGCAGCGCCAAGCGCCGTCTTAGCAGAAATTGCCAGCGCCAGATCACGCGGCAGTCCTTCATACACGCCGCCATCCGCCATTGCATCTATCACCACAGCGAAGAACGCGATACCACTGCCACTTAATCCCGTTATAACGTCCATGTCCCGCTCGTTTACGCTATAAACAGAGCCAATAACTCTTAGTATCCCTTTTGCTATCTCTTCATCATCCGCTCCCGCGTACCTACCCTTGCATATTGCAGATACGGATTCGCTCACGCGTGCACCTATATTTGGCATTACACGAATTACTTTCTTTCCTTCGCCGAGATAACCCTCTATCGTCTTCGTTAGCACGCCGGCAGCCACGGAAATCAATATCATCCTCTCAGTCATAAACGGTGCAATTCCTTCTACTACCTCTTTCACCATGTTTGGCTTGACTGCCAGAATTATTACCTCTGAGTTCTTCGCCACTTCTTCGTTATTATCGCATGCCTCTACGCCTGATTTCATCTCCGGGTCGCTTTCAAAATATCTGAGGGTCTCTTTCCTTGCGTCACTTATAAAAACCCGCTCTATGCCTGTATCAGCATCAGCAGCCAGTAGCCCACGAAGAATAGATGACCCGATATTACCCACGCCAATAATGCCTATTCTCTTCCCTACTGCCTTTTTCGCTTTCATTCCTTCATAGGATTTATAAGCACGACGTTATTTCCCCTAACTACCACGGAACCAAGCAACCGCCTCTTCTCGCCATCATGCAACTCGTTCGCCGCACTCAGGTGCAAATTCAAGTAGTCATCCACGCTTCTCAGTACGCCTTCCAGCACTGTTCTCTCGCCTTTCATCTCAACATGCACCTTTTTCCCTATCATGCCCTGCACTCTTTTATTCGGAAACATCTTCCATTACCTCTTATCTTTTCTATTCTTCTTCCTTATTTAAAAGATATGACCCATGATTTGGTGATTGAAGGTAAAGTGGTAAACCCCGAAGCGATAAAAGAGGTTCAAATCGGTATTGACGGTGAGATCATCACAGAAGTAAAGAAACAAGGTTTAGTGGGCGAGCGGAAGATAGAAGCACGAAGAAGTCTAATCTTTCCGGGGTTTATTGACCTGCACGCACATTTAAGGGAAGACGAGAGCAAGGCATGGAACTACAAGGAGGATTTCAAGTCGGGCGCCGAGGCTGCTCTTCATGGCGGCATAACTACCGTGGTTGACATGCCAAACACTCCTTTGCCTGGCATAAACGCAGAGCGTATAAGAAAAAAGAAGGAACTTGCAGACTCAAAATCGAAAGGCTTGATTGACATCTTCTTTTATGGCGCCGTTACGGAATCCAACACCGCTATAAACACGAACGGTATTGCGGATATGCAAGAAGAAGTTGTAGCATATAAAATGTACCTCGCTGAAACCGGTGGGTTATCCATGCGAGTAGAGCTACTGCCCGAAGCGATTAAAGCAGTAGAAGCGACTTCTAAACCACTCACGATTCATTGCGAAGACCAGGGAATTATAGAAGCGAGGAAAGAGGAGTTAAAATCAAAGGAGACCGAAGGGGCTCGCGATGAACTCCATTCCAAACTGAGACCCGAAGAGGCGGAATTGTCCGCTGTTAAGCATGTTTTATCCAACGTTTCCGTGTCTAATGCCACTAAAATCAATATAGCTCATGTTTCTGTTTACGAGTCATTGGCTTTTATAAAGCAATACGAAAACGTTCACTGCGAGGTCACACCACATCACTTGTTCTTTAACAAGAGCGATGTAATGTCTAAAAAAGCTTTCTTGAAGACGAATCCGCCTTTAAGAACAGAGCAGAATAGGCTGCGGCTGTTGGACGCATTTAGAGCGGGCGCGATAGATTTCCTGGCTACGGACCATGCACCACATACGAAGGATGAAAAAGCGCTCGACATTTTTGAAGCTCCTGCGGGTATTCCTAACTTAGACACTTATGGCAATTTCGTCGCTTGGTTGATCGTACAATGTAGAGTTCCGCCAGAGCGTATATCACGGGTATGCGCCTATAATCCTGCGATGTTTTTAGGATTGAACGATCGAGGTAGTATAGAAGTGGGAAAAAAGGCAAATTTTACTGTTTTAGATCTACGCAAGCGAGTAAAAGTCAGCAGTGAACATTTATATACAAAATGCGGGTGGTCGCCATTCGAGGGCTATGAATTCCCCGGAGTAGTGGAGCATACCATTTTCAATGGTGTGGTGATGACGGAATATGATGAAATAATAGACAAAAAGTAATCGTTTAGTAAACCACCAGATTGCACAGATTTTCACGAGAAGACAAAACTATAGATCAGACTTAGGTACCTCATTGGTACTCTATTGGCTCTTTTATCCGATGTTAACCCACTAATCTTGTGCTAATCTAGTGAAATCTCGTGGTTTTTTAATCTCGCTGTACAAATGCGATAAAAAACAAGAATTTCATCACAACAAAATTTCTGGAATGTGCAACGAGAGAAGAGATTGTGCCCCACAAAAAAATTGCCACACAGTTGTCCTTATATTACCCTCCAATACCTCATCCAAGTAATCTTCTGGTTACGGGCCACAAGCCCTCTCCATTTCACACCCAAACAAAATAGAGAATAGCCATAACCGCAATATAACTCAAAGCGAGAATAAAAGTGCTCCGCTTCACTATATTTATCGAAGCTGCAATATGCTTCGCACTCGCATCTTCAAAGCCCGCACCACCCACAGAGTAATACCCGAGTTTCTCCAGGTTTACATGTAACGCAGCACTCATCGCCACTATTGTTAAATGCACACGCACATTTTTGGTTATGAGCACATCTCGCAATCTCGATTTACTCGCCACTAATATCAAAACCGTCGCTATCCGCTCTGGTATGTAATTCAACACGTCATCAGTTTTGGCAGAAAACCAGCCGAAATGCTCATAGCGCTTATTTCTATAGCCAACAACGGCATCCAAGGTATTTATCACGCGGTAAACCATAGCGCCAAAGACACCGAATAACGCGAAATAGAAGAACGGTGCTATTACACTGTCGGTTAGATTCTCAGCCACTGATTCTACAGTCGCCGAGTCAAGATGTTTCATATCCAAAGCCGCTACTTCTCTGCTGACTATCTTCCCTACTGCCTCTCTCTTATCCCCCAAATTCTCCGCGACCATCGCATTTAGCCCGAATCTCTCCAGGCCTTTTATCGTAAATGACATCTTGAAAATAATCGCTCCGAAAACGATGTACAAGACGTCGGAATTTAAGTATAAGAGCATAAGGCAGGGCAATGCGAAAACAGAAGTTATAAACATCGCATACACCGCGCCAAGAATCCTTTCTCTTCTTGGATCACCTCTCTTCGTTAGCTTATCAAAGAAATACATTAGCTTGCTTATCCAGACGATGGGGTAAAACTTCTCTATTCGTTCCGGCGGGTCGCCAATACTCAGGTCTATAACTATGGCAATCAAGAAAATAACAATCTGGTCTAAGAGCAAATTCATTTTTCCGGCTTCGGGGGGTATCTCTCTTTCAAAATAAGAAATATCTCCTTTAGTTCTTCTTTTCTCCTTTCAAGTTCTTCTACATCGCATATCCCCAACGTTATGAACTCGTTCATTAAATCCTTCGCAACTTCCGGTGTATGTATCCAGAAACAATTTGAACATCCCCAAATAAGCCCCCCTGTCTTCACCTTTACCCATTCACCTCCTGTTTGCACATCTCCACAGGGATAAAACGGGCAAAAGCACCACGTACAATCCTGACCCGTAAAATGGCACGGATAATAATCACACGTATCGTCAGAACCTATAAGCTGCTTGTTCGTCAGCACCTTCTTCAGGTGGTCATAAGCGAGTGGGTGCATTCTTTGTACTTATTGTGTCTATCTCGTTAAATTTTGCGGCTCTGCTATACACCCACGAATAACGTGTCACCGCCACACAATTTTATCATTGTTCTGGCTTTCGGAATCCACCGTTTTAAATTTGCGGTGAAGGAAAAAGAGGGTGCCGATTAGTACTATTACCGCGATAATTATCACAATTAGTATAATAGGTTTATCTGGTCCTAAAACAGGGAATAACGGTTTTGATGTTGGTGTTGCTGTCGCTGATGGCGTGGGTGTTGGTCTCGGAGTAGGTGTTTGTAAATATTTTACTGTCGCTGTGGGTCTCGGCGTTGGTGCGGGTACAACAAGTGTAGGCTTGCCTAATGCCAGGCACGCAACACAGTCCGGATCGGGGTCACAGGGGTCTTCCGGATCGGATCCCATAATTATTTCATCTATGTTGCAGTAGCCGTCACCATCAATGTCATTGGGACCGCTGCCACCGCCACCGCCACCGCCTCGGCCACCCGGCGTTGGTGTTGGTGCTGGCTTTGTCAATGTTGCATGCACATCATAAGTTTCGCCAGCCGTTACTTCTACACTACTATTTGACCAATCATCATAACCTTTAAGAGTGAGCTTAATAGTATGGGTGCCGGGGTCCACATCAGGAATCGTGACGTTTGTTATATTATACGGTGGTGTACTCTTTCCATCTAATTCTATTGCGGCACCGGATGGAGCGGAGGTTACGTAGATAGAGCCGGTTGCAGGTATAACTTTTAGTTTTGCATCAGCGGAAGCCGTGGCACTTGTAGCATGTATTTTATAAACCATTGGAAGGAATCCATGCGTGTCAATAACCGTTTCAAAAGAGCCCGTTGCATTTGTTGTAACATTATTGTTAACCGTAATGTCCATGTAAACTTCAGTCGCGACGCCAATGGCAGTTCCTGAGACCGCTATGAGTTCATAAATACCAACAGGGAGTGACTCAGTGGAGTACACAGTTGCTGTTTTGTTAGCGTAATCATACTTAAATACGAGGCCGTATTTGTTACTGCTATAATTGTTTATTGTATGTTTCAGCCCCAAAGGCGTTGTTATGTTTACCGTCATGTTATCCTCTACTTCTCGTACACTCAACGAAAAGCCTGTGTTTGAATCGGAAAGATTGAAATTCTCTAAACTGTGTTTATATTTATTATCAGAAACATTTATCTTATCAGATACATGACTGCTTAAAGCCACCGAGTCATTAGCACCAAAACAGTCCCCTTTTATAGTTACAAACTCTCCTACCATTACGCTATCCGGCATCACAGTCAAGCGACACACTGTAAGTGTTGCCTCGACACCATCAACAGTTATTGTATATTCCCCTGTTGGTATTCCATGCGTGTCAATAACCGTTTCAAAAAAGCCCGTTGCATTTGTTGTAACATTATTGTTAACCGTAATGTCCATGTAAACGTCACCAACAGCAGTTCCAAAAACCTCTATGAGTTCATAAACACCCGTATATTTTGAATCTATGATTGGTATACTTACTATTGATGTATTCGTAGTTTCATTATAATCAAATTTGAAGCCGTATTCGTCCTCATTTATCAGCACGGGCTGCGTCCAGCCTTGTTTTTTTAGCCGTACTTTCATATCATTCTTTACTGCCCGTACACTCAACGAAAAGCTTGTGTTTGAATCGGAAAGATTGAACTCCTCTAAGCTGTATTCATATTTATTACCAGAAACCGGTATCTCAAAATCAGAGATGCTGCAGCTTAAAGTAACTGTTTTATTCTCTTCAAAACCGGTTCCTTCTATGGTAACAAAATCACCCACATTCACACTAAGTGGTCTTACAGCCAAGTTTGTTACTGTTGTCGTTGTGTTTACGAAAGCACTCTTGCTTGAGTCGCCCTGCGAAGTTACTGTTACGTTTACCCGGAACGTTCCTACCGTTGCGTTAGTAACATTGAGCGAAACAATTTCAGTAGCAGATGCGCTTAGCGTTACTTGTGTCTTGTTCAACCCCACCACGCTTGCG
>JAPWVK010000139.1 GCA_029241965.1 Candidatus Methanophagales archaeon | reverse complement strand
GCTTTTATATGTTCTTATATTTGGAAAATACTATCACAAATGCGTACAAAACGGTTTTAAATGACTATCACAAAAATTATCTGAAAAAGGGATAAAAATAGTAAATTGATTTATTAATGGGGATAGGATAGGTCTGCTTCCCGAGGCTCTATATTAAACTTTCTATCGGATATACACTCCAGCACCATAAATACAAATCTGCCACCCAATCCTCTACCGATAACTTCGTACCGCTTATTTCCAACGCGTCTTTCCAAAGTTAATCCATCAGTTGCATACTGTACATCAATCTTTTTAAAACCTCGCTTGCGTATTCGGTTCAATGCATGCTCTGTCCACACGATTTCATATATCCGACCAGTCACAGTTTTCCTTTAATCTTGTGTAATCTCGTGGTTCTAGTGAATGTTTGTTTGATGAATCCTACTGCTATCATAACGAGCATAAAGAGCAGGCCTGCAATCACGTCACTTGTCGGCACGCCCGCTATATTTATCTCCATATCCTTCACCGGTAGATATGCAGGTATTAGCAATAGCGAAAGGAAATAAAGTAACCCGAAAAACGTCATCACGCTACCCAAACTGGAAGGACTAAGATTCTTTCTCTCTTTTAACTCGCGGATTCCGAATGTCAGTCCGATAATAGTGGCAAAAAATATTCCGCCAACCAAAAGCCCTACCAGCACGCTGCTCATACCCATAATTATAAGCAAAGCACATGCGATGAACATTGTCGCACCGCAAACAGGACATGGAATCGCCATAAGTATAAACGTCTTTCTCGTGATGTCTTTTTTACTCCGAACCCACTTCTTTACCGTGTACAACCCGAGCACGAGCAGAAATAACGCTATTATCAGGTGCATCAAGCCGAGTAAGACCCAGGAATTCATTAACAGGTTCACGAATTCGTATGCACCGCCGAATTCGCCTATCAGGATGCTCATAGTAAAAGGCACGGCGAAGTAAAAGGAAGCAACGGCTAAGATTTCACGTTTACGGAGTGTAGCAAAAGCGCACCCAAATGCGGTCTTCGATGAGAACTTTATTGTCGCCAGCAAAATTCCCACGATTAGCAGTGTACTTATCAGACTCCTCTCTTTGCACTGCTCTATCTTTTCTTCTATCCATGTATCGTCATACTCAGGATAATTAGTTTTGTACAGCTCGGCACCCTTATCATAGTATAAAGAAGCGTTTTCACAGTCGCGCTGTTCATGATAGCAGTTACCGGCCTTTAAAAAAGTAGCAGCGGCAAGTTCGTATTCCTTCACGGTTACGAAATTGTCACCGGCTAATACGTAATAACAGGAGGCGTTGCTCCAGTCGGATTCGTTGCTATACCGCACGGCTATCTTCTGGTATAAAATACCGGCGTTCTTGTGATTCTTCAGGCTCACGAGTTTCTCGGCGTAGCCTTTTAGGTCTTCAGTGTCCGCATCTTTATCCCCTACCTCTCCATGAGTATTTACCATTAATGGAATTACCAGCAACAGCAATATTACGCACATTAGTATTATTCTTTTACTCATCTATCTCTCTATATCATCCCCTCTTTTATACTTCCCTTCAGTAAAAACCTTGACTAAAAACATTCTATTTGTTTTTCTTTTAGCACAGGTTTTCTTTTTTTAAAAAAGAAAAAGTGTTGTGTAATCTTGTGGTTTAGTTCACGTGTTCCTCCGTGAATACCCGTACACCATAAACGCCAGTACGATAAGCACGATTAGCGTAGCTATCAACGGCGTTGCTTTAACCGGTGGTAGCTCTATACCCTGTTTTTTTAGCTCTATCGTTTCCGCACGAACAACCATTCTCTTGCCTTCAACCTCCTCTTCTCCTGTTACACTCAGACGGTCGTCCTCGTAATTCAAAAACGTTTGATAGCTGTTATTATAGCCCGTGACCGTAAGTTCCTCCCGCGCATATATGTCCACGTCGTCATTATCCGTAATGTCGTTCGCGATCAAAGTAGTGTTGTGCGCCTCTCGAGAGACACGAATTCCGTTGGCTACTGAAGCGTCATTTCTGTAAGCCGACCCATTCCTGTTGTTAGTCACCTCATTAAATCTGAGCGTATTATCGGGACCGCCCACGTAAATTCCCGGTCCTTTATTATCCATTGCAATGTTATGCTCAATATTAGAAGAGCTGCTGCATTTGCATCTCAGTAAAATCCCGCCCTGGCCGTTCCCTTTTACCTCGTTGCGGGAAATATTGTTAGACCGGGATTTCATCTTCGTAAAAATACCGGCTTTCGTGTTGTCATAGACCATATTATCAAATAAGGTATTGTATTCACCGCCGTATATGAAAATACCGTTTCCGCCGCCTTCACAACTGTCGCCTTTACCCTTGTTGTGATGCACCCGATTGTTACTTAGCCTGCTATGCGATACGTATTTAAGCTTTATACCATGCGTTGCCGTTTCTCCTATATCATTACCGTTGTGATGTATATCGCAGTTCTTTACCGTATTGTTAAAGACGAAATCACCTGTAATCTCGCCACCTCTGAGGTAAATGCCGTTACAGAAGTTCTTAACTTCCAGGTCTAATATCTCTACGTGGTCATGCCCGGGATTGTAAATGCCGGAACGCTGAATACCGAATCCACCGCACAATCCGGGTTCGAGTCCATCCAGCACGTAACTGTTGCCATCAATTGTAACCCCATCTGCACCTATAGAAAGACCATGTCCCTCAGGACACGACAAATTGCAATTGAACGTGCAGCTTTCGGTCACAGTGTCACCACATCCGAATATCTTAACTGCATCAATGTTAGACCGGCAGCCACAACGAGGCCTGTTTTTTTCTGTTGTTACATCAACATCAGGTTCTGCGGCGGTGGTCGTATTTGATGTTCCAGAGCAAGTATAAGTACACGTCAACCCGGCACTATCATTATAGTTCATCGTGATATTACACGTGTTGTTAGTGCCCGTGTTGCCATACCCCGATTCCACAACTATATCGCCTCGTGCATTCCCGCATACAACATTACAACGGAATTCGTTCTCGTTCGAGTCGTGCGTGCATATGCCCATGCCGTTTGCTGTCATTAGAGTGTTAGATTCCAGAACGTTATGAGTAGCGTTATCTGATAGCAAAATGCCATGTCCTTCTTCGCCATAACCGATTTCGTTCTGCGTTATGCTGCTATTGGAGGAGGCGAACAGCCATATACCGCTTCCCACGCCGTAAGTTATTGTATTATTGATTATCGTGCAATTACTGGCGTCTTTAAAATAAATACCGAAATTGAATTCCCGGATTGTCAAATCCTTTACCGTTACGTTATTGCAGCCCGCGTTATGAATGCCTTCGGAATCGGCATGCTCGTAACTTCCACTTAAAGTATAACCCTTACCGTCAATTGTAATACCATCTGCACCGATAATCAACCCGTGTTTCGTGGTGCACTCGTGATGGTCGTTAAAAGTGCAGTTCTCTATTATTGTATCTCCGCAGACATAGTCTATGCCGGTGACGTCGCCGATGCAGCCTGCGTTTGCCGTTCCTATTAAAAAAGTCAGAAACGTCACTGCTAAAATTAATTGCGCCATAAAACCTCTTTTCCGCTCCATTCGCATAAGCGCAAAATGCTCTTTCTTCATTGGCTAAAATACACCTCCGGTAGATATAACATTTATCTCACCCCCTCCTTAAAACCAAAGACACTGTTAGTCGTTGAAACGGTAATGACAATGTTAATCTTCTTTTCTGGATTGTTCTCTAAACTATCCGCCCATACCATCTGCAATTTTTTGACGATTTCGTCCGCAAATGCACGATTTTTCCTTTCGGTTTTTGTGCCGGAGTATTTTATTTGCTCACTGAGTGTAAAGTTCGTTTCAATACGCAGATTCCTTCTGTTTGTGACGCTCATCAATTTATCCAGGAAATAAGATTCATCCGATAGGAAATAACTTTCCCACGGATATGACTTACGTATAAATCCTGAAGTCTCTATGGGGGACTTCCTAATTGAGTATATCAAGTATCCTTCGAGTATATCCTCTTCGTTATCCCGCCCATTCCTCAATGATAGCTTATAGAAATCGTTGTAGAGCTCTTTAAAAAGTCCTTTGCTTAATCTATTGAATTTGAGCTCGAATGCGTATTTTACCGGGTTATATGGCACCACATTATCGTTTGCTGCTTCAAAATAGCATCTCTTTTGATTTTGAGAACTACTTTTGTCGCTCAGCTCAGCGAGCATCCAGGATTGCTCCGGGTCCCAAATTGCAATATCAAAAGCCCCTCTGTGTTGTTTCTTTAATCTGCTTCTTAAATCTTCATTTTGATTTATTTCTCGCTGCGGGACGTATAATCCATCTTTGTCCTTCAAAATCCGGTTAAACGTGGGGTATTCTCGATGAAGCACGGATTGTTTATTTTGGTCATCAAAGAAAAGGCAATTTATTCTGTTTAATTCTTTTTCAAGTATTCGGAAGAAGTCCACATGTATATCCGCTTCCGTATAGTATTTTAGCGAGTTTTTGATGAACGATTGTTTGAATTCTTCAATCACCTCTTTAAGTTGTAATTGTTTCATTTCACACTTTCCTCCCGCTCAAATACCCAATTTCCCAGATATGCACGAGCCCACCGAGTTCGACACCCGCATCCTTTAGAGTCGCATACTTTACTTCTTCAGTACCCATCTGCCGCACCGTTTCGAGCAGTTCGGGCACGTTCTTTACTTTATATGTCTTCAGAAGCGACCCGTTAAAGAGGTCACATATCACGAACACGCCACCGGGTGCGAGGACTCGAATAGCTTCTTTTAGTAACAGCGTTCGGTCTGGTATTCTAACCTCGTGAAACACAAAAGCACTTACCACCAATTGAAATTCGCCTTCCGCAAATGGCAAGTCAAGCGCACTACCGGTTTGAAAACTGCATCTGGCACTTACACTCTCAATTACCGCATTTCGCGCTGCACCTGCTTTCGTCATTCCAAACAGTTTCCAGCCTTTCGTCCACGTATCCACGCCAGTCACTTGCGCTTCCGGAAATTGCTTCGCTATTCCTATTGCCACACGACCTTGTCCTGTCCCGATGTCCAGCACTTTTCCCGTGCCAGTCCATTCTAACCGCTCAGAAAAATCGGTTTTTAGCAGTTCTATTTTTTCTCGGTTAGTCACCCAGCCCATAGAAAGATGGCAGAACACACCTGCGAAGAGTAAGATCACCCCTAAAGCCCCACATAAAATGGAACTCCAACCGGTAAAGACGATTGCAAGCCATATGCTTACAATTGCAGCCACAAATAAAGCAGCATTGAAATATCGCAGTACTCTATACCCATAATATGGCAATTCAAGCTGCTTCTTCGTGTGTTTAGTCAGTTTAAGCTCTTTTGCGTTATCCACGATCTTTCACCACATATTCTATAAAATCATGGTGCCGCCTTCCACCACATCACCACTGCCGACTGCTGCCCTTTATTCCGCTCCGAAACGTGTTGCTCGATGGTTTCTTTCACATGCGCATCAACCTCCACGTATCTGCTGATAAAACTCGCTATGTATCTCACTTCCTGCTCGAAATTTCGCTCTATGCTGTAATTCATTATTCGTACGTTTACCAGCCGCCCCCACAACCGCAGTATTAAATAAACGAAATAATCGGCATCCGGGTCAAACTCGCCCGTATAATCTTTCCCCATTATCTTTCGCCACAGTTCCTTCACGATCTCAGCCCGACCCGCAGGTTGTATCACCGCACAATATCCTCTCGAAGCATTTTCCATCTTTCGCAAGTGCTTTTCAACGTCTTTCACCTGCCACAGGAAATGTGAACAAACAGCCAAATCGAATCCATCTTTGATTTCTCGGTCGTCAACGTTCAACCAGTTCGCATTTAATATCGTGACATTCTCAACTCGACTTTCTTCCAGATTCCGTTTCAAATAATCCACTGCCGTATCGAAAGACTCCACTGCAACTAATCTCTTTACACGCTGAGCTAACGGTATCGTCAACGTTCCGGAACCGGGACCTATCTCCAGCACCTCAAAATCTTGTTCCAGTATCTCGCCCAATGCCCCGATCGCAGCCCGTCCATATTCGTAATCGTTGTATTTTGCTATTCCCGATTGGTCTTCCGCGAATTTAGCACGGAAATCCGTATCGTACGTTATTTTTAATGGCCGCATTCGCTGCTGTCGCGTGTCTTCCCAAATCTCTTGCCAGTTCAGTTCCTTCATTTTATTCCTTAGTCCTACCTGACTCCGTGGAGATAATCTCCAACTGCTGCCGCAGCTTCTCACGATTTATCGGAAAGATAAGCAAACCGTATTGTGTCATGCAGCTCAGATTTTTACTTAATGTGCAATTCTCTATTACCGTATCGCCGCATCCATAATATATGCCGGTGACTTCGTCAATGCCGCCTGCGTTCACAACAGTCACCACTAACATAGCCACCAGAGCCAATATTTCAAACAGAACTTTTTCTGCTTCTTTCATTTTTGGTTTAGCTCCTTAATCTTCTCTTTATAACAACAATAAGCATTGCTATTAGGGCAAATACCGATTCGAATCCAGGAGTAGCCGCTGGTGTTGCTGTCGGAGTTGCAGGGGCTCTTGGAGTGAGAATAGGAGCTGGCTGCACTTCAGCGCTAATTTCTTCACATGCAAATCGGCATCCAGTAGTCCCCTCATCATTATATTTCTCGATAGTATCGCAGGTATTGTTATCGCCGGTAGTTCTATCGTAGCCTTCACCAACGATTTCGCATACCACTATATCCTTATCATCGTTTCCACACACGGTATTTGAAACAAGTTTATTACCTGTTGCTTCGTATCTACAAATCTTAATTCCCCAGCCGTGTCCGCCAACTGGGTCTTCGACATAATGACCACCATCCCTGTTATTACTCACTGTATTATTTTTGATTATATTCTCCGGACCACCTATCCAGATACCCGTTCCATGGTTATCATGCACCTCGTTACATTCAATGGTAAAGTGCGCTGACTTCTTACATCGCAATACAATCCCTCCCTCTCCATTTCCCCATACTTCATTGTAGCTGATTTCGTTATACTTTGGCATCATTTTGGTAAAAAAACCGCTCTTCGAGTTCCCGTAAATCTTGTTATGGGTGATGATATTGTTATTCGCACCATATCCATCAATTCCTCGCAGAAAGATTCCATTGCCGCCACCTTCGCAACTCGTGCCACTACCTTTATTATTATAAATCTCGTTATTCCTTATCGTGCTGTTAAAAACACCGTATAACTTTATCCCATGAACAATTACAGGCTCGCCTGCGTCTGGGTTGTTAGGATTCTCCACATAACCATTGTCATGCACTTTACAGTTTTCTATTGTTATATTATGGAGCTCTTTTATTTCATCATAATCCAATAAAATTCCAAAGCAGAAGTTCTTGACTTCCAGATTCTTTATCGTCAAGCCGTCATATCCCAAACCTCGAATTCCACACCTCGGGTTAAAACCGCTGCATGTGCCGGGTTCAACTCCATTTATGCAGTGCCCGCTACCGTCAATCGTAATACCGTCTGCTCCGATAATTAGACCGTCTCCTTTTGCACAGCTTAAATCTTCAGTAAATGTCCAATCTTCTATGACTGTATCACCGCAATCGCAAGGTATTGCACCACCGCAGTCCTTAGCGCTTCCCGTTGCCACTGCCAGCATCACTATCAAAATCCCCGATACCACTACACTTTTCCCTATTAGACCCTTCTTTAGAAAAAAGGGTTCTTTTATCCCATGTTTTTCTTCTACCATTTTTTCACCTCTTTTTCCTTTATTTTTCTTCCTTAGCACAGGTTCTTTCTTTGGAAAAGAAAGAAAGTGTTTTTTCACCTCCTCCCATACTTCTTATACACATACCACAATCCCACGATCACCACAAGGATGATTAGCACACCGTATATGGCAATATTAGACGACTCCTTGACCGTAATCCTGAATTCCTCCTCTTCCTCCAACTGGTCACACTCTATCTTCAGGACCAGTTTATAATCGCTTGCGACAATGTCCCCTGGCGGTGTGACGTCCAAAGTAAATGTGCCCTTATCACCGGGTTTAAGGCTCGATATCGAGCCTGGCTCGACGATTACATCCCATCCTCCCGGCGCACTCGCCTCCGCAACGATATTGCTGAACGACCCCCCACGTCCTTCATTAGCAACCAGAACATCAAACGACACTGTATCTCCTTTCTTCACTTCATATCTGTATCGCTCGGGATATACGCCCATATCGTAGCTGCCTCGCACCTTTAACACCAAATCCAACTCATGAGACCATGCGGAGGATAGAACAACACTCGTGAAATTATAGTTTCCGATTTCAACATCGTAAGGCGTGATTATTTCCAGATAAAGTGTTTTTTCTGACCCTGAACCTATAAAAATACCTGCAATCTCTTCTGTACTCTCTGCAGTTTCTTTATATCTTGCATACCAACCTTCTGGAAGATCTTGAAAAGTCAACCGGTACGTGTCGTCTCTGCTTCCAATATTTTTGATTTTTATCTCATAATTTGGATGCTCCCCCGCCATTACTCCCTTTAATGGTGTTTTCACGGATACAAGTGCAAAATATATCTCTTTTTCAATAGAGAGTGAACCGATATCAGTCGTTCTTTTTACTCTTATTTTTATATCGTTTACTTCTTTCCCTTTATATCCGTCCTTCGTGATTTTTATTTTGTACGTGCCCTTTGGCAGTTCCATGCTTAGTTTCCCTTCTGAAGTCGTCATAGCCTGGTCCACCAATTTATCACCTTTGTATGCGCTCACGAGTGCATTTTCTATCGTATTGCCCTCTTTATCCATGATCGTTAGTTCGAGCGTTCCTTTCTCACCTCTGTGCGTCTCGGCGATATAAACATAGAACCTAATACTTCTACCTCCCACTCGAGCATTTATGTGATATTCCCCTACTTTAGTGTCACCTGTGGTCTCGACATCGAGTTTTAGCGACTTGCTTCCGCCTTTTTCGAGTAATACCTTATACACCTCTTTCTCACCGTCTTTAAACTTGATGTCCCAGTCTGGAACGTCAGGTGCATTATACCTCAAAGTGAACATTTTCGTAGCGTCATAGTTGTTTTTGATAGTAAATGAGAAAGAAGCGGTATCCCCAGCCTCGACCACATGACCCGGGCTATCGCACTGTAGTTCGACTTTTTCCACTTCTCCCGACACAGACACGACTGCGACTTGAATCAAAACCAAAGAGAGCACGAGGATTATAATCGTTCTCATCGCACATCCTCCCTCATGAATTTTACGTAAGCGATAGCGAAGAAGACGGTGGGAAAGATGAGCAGCGCCAGGATGTTTGCCCATATCTTTCCAAGTCCTTCTTTAAGACTAAGACTCGTTGTCCCACTGCTGCTTGCGTAAGGCAGCACTTCGGATATGATTTTATTATAACTATTCACCGGGGTGACTAAATTGATTACGTCATCTACTGCGTGCCGCTTCTCCCAGTATGCACTCCTTGCTTGGTCGTAGTCTCTACGTTCCTCAGCTCCGAGTTGAACGGATTCACTTGCTAAATGGCCACTATTAAATCCGGGTGGCTCTCCTATTACCCTATCTGTAACCATCCCGCCGAATACGGGCATAAATATCGAGAGGATAAGGAAAATGAGGAAAGCATACAGGAAAGATTTCCCGCTGTTCTCAGAAACCGTTGATGCCATCAATGCAATAGAGAAGAAAGAAAGCAGGAACAAGACCGCTATAGCTCCGAACAATAATATCCTTCCCAGCTCATCCGCGGTTGGCACGATACTGAATATAAGCAGCATCGCAAACGATATGAGCAGTGCAATGAAGATCGCAAGTGCAAGTGCTGCAATTCCGCCAAGTGCCTTCCCGTTGATTATTCCATCTCGAAATATCGGGTGTGCTAAAAGCGATTTAAGCGACCCACTCTCCCTTTCGCGAGTTATCAGATCGAATCCCAGTGAAAGTGCGAGTATCGCACCGAGTAGGGGGAGTTGAGAGCTCATCGCTCTAAATACTGGCAGTATAGATGGCTTTTCGGGCATAAACCTTGCCGATGGCATGCCTGACTCCTTAACATGCGTTAACCGCTCGTTGTAGTTCTCCAACCGATCATTATACTTCTCGATACCCTCACTCATTGCCATCATAGAGATGATAAGAAATAAGCCAAGGATGATGAGGAATTTCTTACTCGTGATGTGATCAAAGAATTCCTCTCTTGCAACATTAAGCAGTCCATTCATCTTTTACATTCACCCCTTCCAAATAAATGTCCTCAAGCGACGGAGTCTCAACCCGCATCCCCCTTATCCTGATGCCACTTTTAAATAGATAATCAGATATTTCATCACGGATGTCCGATTTTGCGCATATCTGCGCCTTATTACCGTCGTATTCCGCTCTCATAATGTCATGATGATGAAATTCAGGTATTGCACCGGCAGTCTCGATAATGATATTTATCGTCTTATCCTGCCCTAATTTAGCTCTTATTTCGTCCAGATTACCCTTTGCTACCATCTTCCCTTTCGTGATGATGCCAATGGTCTTGCATGTTCTGCTCACTTCAGCTAATATGTGTGAGGATAGAAATATCGTCTTACCCTCCTCTGATAAACGTTTTATCCAGTTCCTGAACTCGATTACACCCTCAGGGTCGAGATTCGCAGTTGGCTCGTCCAGAAACAGCACCTTCGGGTCATTGAGCAGTGCCTGCGCAAATCCAAGTCGCTGTAGCATCCCCTTTGAATATTCTCCCGCTTTTTGTTTCACATCTTCTAAATGAACGAGTTCAAGCAATTCCTGTATCCTCTTATTTCTCTCCTCCGTGTTCATCCCATAAAACCTCGCGAAGTAATCTAAGTTCTGCGTTGCGGTCTTGTGCCCGTAAAATCCGGCATTCTCCGGCAGGTAGCCAATTATCCTTTTCACTTCAAACGGGTTCCTCATGACGTCAATACCATTTATTGTGCATCTCCCTTCCGTTGGCTCGATCATACCAACGAGCATTAAGATGGTAGTACTCTTTCCGGCACCGTTTGGACCGAGAAAGCCGAATATTTCGCCCTCTGCTATTTCCAAATTTAGTCCGTCTACCGCTTTACTTCCATTATACTCCTTTGTCAGATTTTCTGTCTTTATCATCTTTTTAGCTCCTTTTATAACCACTGATTACACAGATTTTTACAAGATTTTTTATTCCTTTTTTCCCCTTTCCCCCTTTGGTAAAGTCCGTGCAGTGGTTGTTATTTTTGATAATGGTATTTGGCTATCTGGCGGTAAGCGAGAAGTGGTTGTTATTTTTGGAGATAGTGATTGGTTTGCTATTGGTAAAGTCCGTGCAGTGGTTGTTATGTTTAGTAATGGTATTTGGTTATCTGGCGGTAAACGAGAAGTGGTTATTATATTTGAGAGTTGTAACTCCCTTATTGGCAAAGTCTGTGCATCAGTTGTTATGTTTAAAGAAGGTATTTGAATTTCTAATGGCAAAATACGTGCAATAGTTGTTATGTTTGAGGGGACTTCTAAGGGTAAAATACGTGCATAGATTTCTGTTGTTACTGGTGTTTCTTCTGTGGTTGACGATTCTTCTGTGGTTGGTGTTTCCATCTCTGCCTGTGATGATAGATTTCCCTCGGCTGATGATGTTAGTGTTTCAGTTTTAGTTTCAGCAGGTGTAGGTGATGGCGTGGTGGATTCACCACCCTGGGTCTTATCCGATGCTGTTGGCGTGGATATACTTTTTCCGTAACACAAACCGGTTTCTTCATCACATTCCATTTCTGCTGGACAACCGCATATCTCACAGTTATCTATCAAGGTTCCATCCTCGCAGTATTTTGGTTGATTATCTGGCACACAGTGACCGTGAGGTGTTCCATCAGGGCATGGTCGCCCTTCACGACACGTTCCATCATCCTTACATACTGGTTTGTCTGAGGGACAGCCACACTGAGCGCAGTTTGAGATTAATTCGTTATTCTTCGGGTCATCCGGGCCACATCGGCACCAGTATGGTTGACCCCAACCACCAGCCGATGGATGTCTCGAGCACCAACCACAAGGCGTTCCATCTGCGCATGTTATGTATTCACAAGCGCCAGTTTCTGGATTGCACGTTAGCCCATCGAGGCAGCCGCACTCGACACAGTTATCTATCAAAGTTCCGTCAGCGCAGTATTTTGGCTTCTCCCTCAGAGAACACATACCACAGGGCGTCCCACGCGAGCATTGGCAACCTTCACATTTTCCGGTGCTTGCATTACACTTCAGGTCAGCCAGGCAACCGCACTTAACGCAATCATCTATTAAGGTTCCATCAGCGCAATATTTTGGTTTATGCATAGAACATTTACTGTACGGAGTTCCATCCTCGCATGTCTGTTCACCCGTGCAAAGATAAGTGCATCCGAAAATATGTCCCTCATCATGGTAATTCCCAGTTGTATCGCATTTATTATCTTTGCCGGTAGTTCCCGTAATGCCTACCGGGCATACAACTATATCCTTATAGTCGTTTCCACAAACCTCGTTTGAAATTAGCTCATTATCATCTGCCGGCTCTCTGCATATCTTTATTCCACAGCCATGCCCTCCAACCGTATCCTCGACATAGGGACCGTCATCTCTGTTATTCGTTACTGTATTGACTTTGATGATGTTCGCCGGACCGCCTATCCAGATGCCGGTTCCATAGTTATCATGCACCTTGTTCTTTTCGATTGCAAAGTATGCTGACTTCATGCAACGTAAAACAATTCCTCCCTGTCCATTTTCCCAGACATTGTTATAACTAACCGTGTTATACTCTGCCATCATCTTGGTTAAGAACCCAGCTTTTGTGTTATGATGAAGATTATTCTCTTTTATGATGTTGTTCTCTACATGACCTTTCCCATCAACTCCTCTTAGAAAAATTCCATTGCCACCGCCTTCGCAGCTCGTGCCACTGCCTTTGGTATTGTACACTTCGTTATTTTTTATTGTACTGTAAGAAACACCGTGCAGCTTCATTCCATGCGTTGCTACTGAGCCCACATTGGGGTCACCGGGAACTTCCTGATAACCATTGTCATGTACCTCGCAGTTTTCAATTGTTATATAATCGTTGTATCCCTCTCCCAAATATTCATCCACCTGCAGGTGGATTCCGTAGCAGAAGTTTTCTATCTCCAGATTCGTTATCTCTACACCATCGTACCCAGGACTGTAAATCCCTGCTATCGGGATATAACCGCTGCACGTTCCGGAATCAACTCCATTTATCTTATGTCCATTGCCATCAATGGTAATATCATCTGCACCAACAATTAAGCCATGTCCATACGGGCATTTTAAATCTTCAGTAAGTGTGAAGTCCCCCACCACCGTATCGCCACATTCACAAACTGGTTTTAGAGTTCCTGTACCGCAATCCATCGCGCTTGCAATTCCAGTTGTCACTAACAACAACATTAATAAAATTCCTGTTACTGCTATACTTTTTATGCCCAGCAGAACTTTACCTATTTTTATCATCTTCATTTCTCATTCTTCATCTTTGCTTTGCTCTTTATACAGTTTTATCGCGGGTATCCAGTTATCGTATTTTCTACCATTTGCATCTGTAAATTTTGTGCAGTTGATCATTCCTCCTGTTACAGACTTGCTTTTCGCATGAATTATTTGCGGATAAGAGCCTGTGCGTATCGTGTAGTTGTATTCATGACCTTGCAACAGCGTTATTGCAGGCGAGATAGTTATGTTGTGATAGTCGCTCTGGTAACCACTCCGATGCCCTACCCCTTCTATTCCTTCACTTCCATTCCATATCTTTACGTATTCTGTATGCCCACCCGTTCCGGTGCATGGATACGTGTACATTCTATTTACTGTAATATCTCGGTCTGGAATTATTGTTCCTTCATGCGTGCCAAAGATACTTGGATAAGGATCAGCAGGCTTGCCAGTATCGAAAATACCAGCCTCTGCTGTTACAGTGATATAATCAGTTTTTGCCTCGATAGTCTTTGCACCTCCAGTATTAGTTATTTCAAGGCTTACAGTATAGGTGCCAGTATTACCATAGATCTGAGTGGGATTTCTCTCATAGCTTATATTCCCATCACCGAAGTCCCATTTCCATGAATTTATCTCGCATTCTGAGCTGGACATATCAGTGAAATTTACAACCAAAGGTGCGATGCCACTTCTTGCAGAAGCGAAAAACTGAGAATCAATTAGTGGTCTTTTTTCTCCACTCCCTGAGCCTACTCGTACACACTCGATTTTTGTATCTTTGGAATAACCGCCGGGTCCAGCTACGGTAAGGCTTGCTGTGTAGATACCTTCTTCGCTGTATTGATGAGAAGGATTTTGTGTGGTATTATCAACTATACCATCGTTATCGAAGTCCCAAGCCCATGAAGTTACCTCACCTATGGACTTATCGGTAAATTGAACAGGTAGGGATGGCTCACCCACTCCTCTCTCGCAGTAGAAATCAGCATTAGGTGCTGCTCCGGGTTTCCATACTTTTATATAGCCAGTTTTAGTCTCAGTATCAGATTCTCCATCGGTCCGGTTCACGGTCAGGCTTACGTTATAGTAACTGTAAGGATCAACAGTATGGTAAATATGAACGGAGTTTTGCTCGTTGCTTGTGGCACCATCACCAAAGTCCCATAACCAGGAGGCTATATCCTCTTGTGGCTGAGATTTATCGGTGAAGTTAACTTCCAGAGGAGAAGCACCTTTTTTTGGTTCAGCGGAAAAATCAGCAAATCTATTACATATATAAGTGCATCCCATAGCTCCTTCATCATTATAATTGTATGTCGTATCACACGTATTTTCATCGCCGTGATTGCCTCTTCCTTCTGCATGACACACCTTTATATCTGTTCCTTCATTGTTGCAGACGGTATTGTTAAATATGTAATTGTTGCGTGAACCATCGCTTCTACCCATGTCAATTCCATCGCCATCGCCGACAGTTCCTGTAAACCTGGGACCATCTATATTATCTCTTACAAGGTTATCCCTGATGGTATTGGAATTACCGCCGACGAAGATTCCATCTCCATAGTTAGCTGATGCGTTATTAAGCTCGATTAAATTATGGCCTGCTTTCTTACATCTCAATATAATTCCGCCCTGTCCGTTTCCATATACCTCGTTGTAGCGGATGTTATTATATTCTGGCATCATCTTGGCGAAGAATCCACCTTTCGAATTATTATGAATATTGTTGTGAGCTATGCTGTTATTATTTGCACCGTATCCAGCGTAGCCTCTCAGAAAGACTCCGTTGCCGCCGCCTTCACAACTCGTGCCACTGCCGCAGTTATTATAAACTTCGTTATTGGTTATTGTGCTGTTGAATAAAGCCATCAGGTACACCCCGTGTGTTATTACTGGAGTACCCGCATCAGGATCTTCAGGATCTTCCATATAACCATTGTCGTGTACTTTGCAGTTGTCAATCGTTACATTATTTACTATAACTTTACCACCTCCATAACCCATATCGTCCCAACGAAACCAGATTCCGTGACAAAAATTTGTAACCTCAAGGTTTTTTATCGTTATGTTGTCGTACCCAAGGCTATAAATTCCTGTCCTTTTGGTAAAAGGGTCGTCACATTTACCAGTGGCAACCCCGTCTATCCTGTGTCCGTTACCATCAATGGTAATACCATTCTCTCCTATTTCTAAACCATGCCCAGAGGTGCAGTTCATATTTTCATTAAGCGTGCAGCTTTCCGTTACTGTATCTCCACATCCAAAATCTGTCCCTGTTTCAACACCGATGCATCCCGCACTTGTAGCTTCTACCAGAACTATCAAAAGCATTATAGCCAGTAGTAGGAGTCTGGTAAGTCGCCTTATCATTTCTTATTCCTCCCTCCTTCTTTTTGATACCATGTATATCACAAGCAGTCCTATAATTGCAGGTATTGCTGTAAATCCCGGCGGTGTTGACGTTGGTGACACCGTTATTGAAGGCAAGGGCGAGAGCGTGGGAGTAACTGTGGGAGCCTGCTGAGCTACTCGATAAGCACTCGCAAGCTGAGCGAGCCGGGTCAAATTGTGATACCCCGTATAATGAGTGCCGTTAGGCGAAACCCAGTCAGGAATAGGCCCAATACCTGCATTTATGCACGCGGGATTTGGGTTATCATGGGGTCCACAATCAACATAGTTTATGAACTCAAAAGCATCGTCGAACTCTTCTTTTTGTTTTTTGCAGAATCCACACCATTCAGCACCATACAGTACCCACCCTTGCGTGCTCAACTCCTTAGCTAAGTTCTCTACATCAATTTCCTTATTACAAGCATAGGTGCATCCGGCAGTTCCTTCATCATTATAATTAATTACAGAGTCACAGGTATTCTCATCGCCGGTATTTCCGCTACATTCAGGACATACCTCTATGTCCACACCTGCATTTCCACATACATCGTTTGATATTACTCTGTTGCCGAATGAGCCATCACTCCTACCCATGTTAATTCCAATACCATACTTGCCAACCATGCCGGTGTAAGCAGAACCATTCCTGTTAGTTTTCACGATATTATACCTGACGATGTTGTCAGGACCTCCAATAAAAATACCGGAACCGTAGTTCTCCGTCACCTCGTTGAATTCGATGATGTGATATGCGGATTTCCTACATCTCAATATAATTCCGCCCTGGCCATTTCCCCATATCTTGTTATGCGTAACGTTGCTATACTCGGGTTTCATCTTGGTGAGGAATCCTCCTTTTGTGTTCTCGTAAATCTCGTTGTGGGTTATAAGATTACGCTTACCCCCATCACCGCTTGTAGTTCCCATTAGAAATATACCGTTACCACCTGATTCACAACTCGTGCCTTTTCCAACATTGTGATGCACCTTGCAGCTCTTTACTATGCTGTCGGATACGCCAAGCATTTTAATTCCGTGTGTTGAGGTGTCACCACCACTATCATTACCATTGTGGTGTATGTCGCAACCATCTATCGTATTACGGCAAACAATATTTCCCGCATCATCATCAAACCTGAGGTAGATGCCGTTACAGAACTTTTTAATCTCCAGATTCTTTATCACCACATTGTGGTGTGCCTTATTGTAAATTCCAGAACGTTGAACACCCATGCCGGCACACTCACCGGGAGTGACACCATCCAGTCCATAACTATTACCATCAATGGTGATGTTATCCGTTCCTATAATCAAACCGTGCCCTGTTGGACAGCCTAAATCACCCGTAAATGTCCAGTCTGCCACGACCGTGTCGCCACATTCACAATCCGCAACTCCAATACCGCAGTCTTTAGCATTCGCGGTTCCTATCAAAAAAATCAAAAGTAACGCAGTCACTACCAGCAGTCCAATATGTCTTTTCCACAGTTTCATTTTTTCCATATCTCTATTATAAAGTTAGGGAAACAAAAATCTTGCCCTAAAAATGTTCGGTTTGGAGTACAAAAACCTAATAAAGTTAGGATTTGGGCACAAATCCGAGTTTTTAATCTTTATTCAAAAGATAACACCCGAGAAAAAAACACAAAATACGGCTATTTGTTAACGCTCTTGTATTCGTATAGCTAATCGAAAAAACCACGAGATTAGCACGAGAATTTAGGGTTAGCAGGGGACAAGAAAGTCAAACTCCGCATCGCTATGCTATACCAGATCGCATAGGTTGTTATTTCCTTTTGCTGACTTATTCTGTTACACCCTTACGAGTTCTAAGAAGAGCACCCTTCCTCATTCGGGCATTCGTCCACCACGTCTTTAGGTGACCTTTGCTTGCATCGGCACTCTTTGCATTTCCCATCGCATCCACAATCGCATCCCATAATCAGAAAGAAGTTGTTAGGTACATAAATAATGTCGCCTAATATTGTTCGGTTTGGGATATAAAACCTAATAATATTAGGATTTTCGTAAAAATCCAAAAAAATCACGCTTTAGCCGCGAAAACTAATTAATTTCGGGTTTTATACCGATTCCTAACTTTTTTAGGGTTCATTATTTATGTCCCTAACGGACATACGTTCTATACACAAAATGTCTAAAATAAGAGGAGGGATAAAGAAATGGCGAAAGTAGTTTTGATATATGGTTCGACCACAGATAATACGGCAATGTTGTCTGAACAGGTGGCAGCGGGGCTTGAGCAAGGGCAGGCAAACGTTACGGTGAAAAACGTAACAGAAGCAAGCGTAGACGAACTCGTGAAATATGACGCGATTGTCTTTGGATGCTCCACATGGGGCGAAGGCGATTTACAGGACGATTTCGTGGACTTCTACGACGCGATGGATGGGGTATCTCTGGATGGTAAAAAGGCAGCGGTTTTTGGTCCTGGCGATAAAGAGGACTATCCGGATTCGTTCTGCGTGGCAGTGGACATCCTCGAAGAAGCGTTGAAGGAACATGGTGCTGAACTCGTTGCCGAAGGCTTTAAGGTTGATGGTGAGGTAGAACCCGCATTTGAGGATGCCAAGGAATGGGGATTGAAAGTCGCTAAAGCACTTTAGCACGGCTTTAATTCCCTTTTCTTTTTTTTGTCACGCGAAATGAGCACAGGATTGAGAATATGAACGTATTTGCACACCACCTGCAGGAGTATAAGAAGGGATTGAGGGCACTTGTCCTTCACACGACAAAGGCATCAAAGAGGGATGCGATTGAGCAGAGGCTGAAACGAGAACTGATTGATTATTATATTCAAGAGGTTAACGGAACGAAGATAAATGTCTTCTTCGGCCATTTTATCTGCATTGAGGTCATCAAACAGATGAATTTTACGTCATTGTCAAATTTAACGGATGAGGAGGACTTTATTCTCGGCACGATGTTAGGCTACGACAGGGTAAAGCAGTGCGAGCGGTATCTTAAAAGGGTACGCAGCAGCAATAACATGGAAAAGATGCAGACACCGACTGAAGCGATTGGTGTTATTGGATAGTTAAATTCATCCCTATTATCGCTTTCTCGTTGTGTATAAAGTATAACGATCTACCATTTTTTCCCTTACCTGTTCGTGAGCAATCCGTAAATAGAAAAACCTTCAACTCTGTAAGAAAAAGCGTTTGCAACTCTTTTAAGGGGATGGTGTGTAGTGTGTAACATCGTGAAGATGAGAAGGGGGGGGGGGAAAAAGCAAAACGGTT
>JAPWVK010000138.1 GCA_029241965.1 Candidatus Methanophagales archaeon | reverse complement strand
TTATACGAACAACCTCTGACTTTGTCAGTTCAATGTCTTTTGAGTTACTCGCGATGTATTCCATGCGCTCTGCAATACTCGCATCTACCCTTGTTAGTATTACTTTATCCTTTTTCATTAGTTGTTACATTGTAACAGGTGATATATGAGCTTTTTTGAATCAAATCTGACATAAATATACCTCTGGAAACTACCTTGGTTTTGGGTGATATACAGAGTGGAAAGAAGGACCGTACAGTACGACCACACAATGTCAGGACTGCCACATGACGCCTGGTATCACGCATTTCGAGGCAAATTCCGGTAAGGCATCAGGGATTGGACCAGAGAGGGACCACGTCTACACGCATTACTTTGTAGGCGGGAACGCAGCGGTAACCGGAGTTATTGGCTCAGAAGTGCATCAGCAAATGGCAGAAGAACGGTTGAAGTCCGCGGCAAAGCTCGAACTGGAAGCTGAGAAGAAGGATACGGAAGCCGAAATTACAGTAAAAGTCACGAATTCAGGAGCAGGACACAATTTTTAGAAATTTGAACACCACAATAGTTTTTGGCTAAATCGCTAATCTCATCATTATAATCCCATATTCGTATAGCTAACTAAAAAACCACGAGATTTCACACGATTAACACAAGAAATGGGGGTTAGTCGAGGTGGACGGGACTATTCGATATGATCGCCAATTGAGTACTAAAAACCGATTCCAATCATTGTTCTCTCGTGGAAATATGTGTAATCTATTGGTTAGCTAAACTATTACATTATCCCTGCAATGCAAGCATGTAAAGAGACCGCGAGATTGACGACACGATACAGCATAAGGCGGGGTATATTATTAGAGCGGTGATGGATGAAGTAACGCGAGATCATAGACTTCAGTGTCGGGAATATTTATATAACAGATTTAGTTAGTTTTATGAGGAGACACATAAATGAGTGATGATATTGGGCTGTCACTGGATGAACTCAGGGAACACCTGAAAAAAGAAGGTATTCAACCGTCATACCACCGTCTGAAGATTCTGGAATATCTCCAAGCGTACAGAACTCATCCAACCGTTGATATAATTTACAAGAATCTTTCAAAAGAGATACCAACACTTTCAAAAACGACTGTTTATAATACGCTAAAACTGTTTCTGAGCAAGGGAATTGTACAGGAGCTGACGATAGAAGAGAAAGAAGTGCGATACGATGCCGATACAAAACCACATGCGCACTTTAAGTGTATTGAGTGTGGGGGCGTGTATGATGTAGCTCTGGAATCTACAATCGTTGAGCTGGGGACGGTAACAAAAGAGGGTCATAAAGTTATAGACTGCCAGGTTTACCTGAAAGGCATTTGTAAAAATTGCTTTTAAAAAACTGGAAAAAAACCTTCTTGAACGCGGAGGTATAAGCGCGTTTATCCAGGCTTGCTATTAAATTAAAGAACTTCCCCTATCGCGAGGAATCGAAAAGCTTTTATGCTATAATTTTGAATTTATTACAATACGGAAACTAAAACAATAAATGGGTGGTTGGTATGATACGCCTCAAATGATAATTCCAGATGAATTAAAAAAGATATTTGAAAAGGTGGATTCAGTTGTATTTGAAACCGCGGGTAAAGAAGGGCATCAAAATGCCGTTCAAGTATTTTGGAAGAAGGTTCTTAATGACAAAACGGTTCTGCTCATTGGAGATTTTACGAAACTGAACGAGAAGGGTCTTATAGAGGATAATGACGTTCGCATCTCCTACTGGGATCCAGAAGAAGAAAAAGGATACCAAATAAAAGGAATAGGAAGATACCATACCAATGGCTCAATTTATGAAGTGGGTAGAAAATTTATGCTCACCAAAAAACCTGATAGTGCCCCAGAAGGGGTTATCGAAGTCGAAGTAACCGGGATTTCTGTAATGAGACCGGGACCATGTTACTACCGCCGATAATAGAAGTTAATCTCCAACCATTTGAGAGCTATGAACCCCAAAAAGGGCGATTGAATCTACTACTTTGCTCATGCAGTCTCGTTGGTCGGCTTCCTTTGGCTCATTACTTTTGGGATGTACACTAAAATACTGATAACCTTTTTATAGCTACAACTTTAAACTAATTACATAGTTGGAATAAAACCAAAAGGGTGATAGTGATGGGGAAAAAAGAGGGAAATGTATCGGTAGAAGAAGTGAAGGTGAGAAAAAAAAGGAGGTATGAATATGGAAACAGGTGAGAAGATAATCATTGCTCTGGTCGTAGTGGTTACCGTTGGAGTCATCGGCGGTGCGGCGATTATGATACCGGTCATGGAGCATGAGATGCACAAGCCCGAGAGTTGTGGGGCAAACTGTCATGAGATGCAGCCCTTTTATGACTCGTTGATGGTCTCACCGCATGCGGAAGTGGACTGTCACGACTGCCATAAGCCGCACAAATCGGAGATGTTCCTGTATATTGGCGAGGCTCTTCACCATGTAGAAGGCATAGCCGAGGGGATGACCGAAGGTAAGAGTTTAGACGAAACTTATGACGATATGGCTGAACAAGTGGAGAATAAACCGCCAGCATCGCCAAAGAACGAATACTGTATGGAATGCCATAGTGAACACAAAAGACCAACAGAAAAAATCGTGGACACTTCTATCTCATGCTTTAAATGCCACGCCACGATCGAACACACGGCACACAGGATTGATGAGTATAAAGGGCTTGAAAGTCCTGATTACACCGGTTTCGAGTGCGTGGCATGCCACAACGACCACGATATGGATGTCAAAGAAGATACCTGTTGGACCTGCCATCCGCCTGAGAAACATCCATAATAAAAAACCGAAAAACTAATATGGCGAAAGAAGTTATGTCTAAAATGGAGGGATTAAATGCTGATGGTAGAAAATAGGGTAGTAGCGGATTTTGTGGGAACTGCCGATTTTGTGATAACAGACCCTGCATTTGCATTGGCCGGAAATACGGCATTGTTGATAGAAGATTTTAGGGGGTGTAGAACATGTTAAGTGAATTGCCAATAGATTTGGAAAAGGTGAGTAAAGAGAATAGGGATAGAGAGATATTGCGTGTCGGAATGATCGCGGAACTGGACGCCGTGAATTTGTATGAGCAACTCGCGGCGATGGCGGAGCGCGAAGAGATCAAAGCGGTTCTGTTGGATATAGCAAAAGAAGAGAAGACACACATGGGCGAATTTCAGGCGCTGCTTCTAAGACAAGACGAGGAGCAGGTCGAGGAACTGGAGAAGGGTAAAGAAGAAGTGGAGGATATGCTAAAATGAGAAGTATAATACTCTTAGTAATGGCCACTATGATTGCTGGTACTTTATTAGCCGGTTCAATGGTTGCAGGAGCAATTGAATCATCGGATTTCGATGATCCAACAGTATGCAAGGGCTGTCATGCCGAAATATACGATCAATGGGACGGCTCGATGCACTCAATAGCATACACCGACCCTGTTTATTTGGCGGAAGAAGAGATGGCCTCAAACGAGACGGATGGTCTAACCGACACCTACTGTGCGCGATGTCACACGCCAATCGGCGTTCTCTCGGGTGAAGTCCCCCCAATAGGACATGAAAACCTGAGTGAGGTATCGAAGAAGGGAATACAGTGCGATTTCTGTCATAACGTCAATAAATCCACAGGTATAGGAAACGGTGCTTTTATGGTCGCTTTGGACGGGTTTAAACGAGGACCGTATGACGATTCCAAATCGCCATCGCACGGTAGTATGTTCTCTGAGCTTCACACGAAGTCAGAGTTCTGCGGGATGTGCCACGAGACTCACCATCCTGTGACCGGAATTCCAATCGAGACGACATATACCGAGTGGAAAGAAGGACCGTACAACACGACCACACAATGTCAAGACTGCCACATGACGCCTGGTATTACGCATTTCGAGGCAAATCCCGGTAAGGCATCAGGGATTGGACCAGAGAGGGATCACGTCTACACACATTACTTTGTAGGCGGAAACGCAGCGGTAACCGGTGTTATTGGTTCAGAAGTGCATCAGCAAATGGCAGAAGAACGGTTGAAGTCCGCGGCAAAGCTCGAACTGGAAGCCGAGAAGAAGGATACGGAAGCCGAAATTACAGTAAAAGTCACGAACGTGGGTGCGGGACACAAGCTGCCAACTGGACTTACAGA
Organism: Candidatus Methanophagales archaeon; assembly: GCA_029241965.1. Lineage (GTDB taxonomy): Archaea > Halobacteriota > Syntropharchaeia > Alkanophagales > Methanospirareceae > QENJ01. The sequence continues at coordinate 9,408 of JAPWVK010000138.1, read as the reverse complement.
GGCAAGAGAGGTCTGGATAGAGATTATGGCGACAGATGCAACGGGAAATGAAATATACCACACCGGAGGGCTTGATTCTGTTGGCGAAGTGGACCCCGATGCCGTGATGTACCGTGTAGTGCTTGGGGATGCAGATGGGAAACCAACGGTAAAAGTCTGGGAGGCGGAATCCGTGCTCTCTGATAACCGGATACTTCCCAAGGAGACCAGAGTGGAGAAGTATAATTTTGCGATACCCGTGGGTGTAAATGGTCCAATTACAGTGGAAGCAAAGTTGAACTACCGGTCTGCATCGCAAAAGTTCCTGGATGAGCTCTTCGGGAAGGGTAATGTCGTGGCACCGGTGATAGAGATGGCAGGTGCAGAAGACACGATAGAAGTAGGGAAGAAAGCACCAGACGATGGAGTTCCTGGTTTTGAAAGTATCTTTGCGTTAATAAGCCTGTTAGTTGTGGCTTATTTGGTGAGAAGGAACGGGAAATAATGAGGTAATATGGAAATGAAATTTGGAGATTTGTTGAAAGGCGCAGAAGCCGAAGGAAGAGAGAAACACGTCCCTTATATTGAAGTAGGCAAGGGACGAGGAGAAGAGAACGTGGATGTTGTACGAGTAGTGGTGGGTAAAGATGTCCCGCATCCCAATACAGTGGAGCACCATATTGCGTGGATAGAACTGTATGGCATAAAGAAAGATGGACAGGTGGTTTGTCTCGGGAGAGCAGCTTTCGCAGCGGGTTATACCAATTCAAACGCCATGTTTCAGGTGCCTGTAGAAGAATTCAAAGCTTTCTGTGCGCTTGCATACTGCAATATCCACGGTGTGTGGCAAAACTGTATAGAAATGTAATAGGAGGAAGATGAAATATGGAAGAAAAAGGAGGAATGCCCCTGATTGGGGAAGAATTCCCAGAAATGGAAGTACAAACGACTCATGGAAGGAAGAAACTGCCAGAAGAGTTCAAGGGCAAATGGTTTGTCCTGTTCAGTCATCCCGCGGATTTTACACCCGTGTGCACGACCGAGTTCGTGGCTTTTCAAAGGCGATTTGAAGCGTTTAAGAAACTCGACTGCGAGCTTATCGGATTGAGCATAGACCAGGTATTCAGCCACATAAAATGGGTTGAATGGATAAAGGATAATCTGGACGTGGAGATAAAGTTTCCTGTTATCGCGGACGATACCGGTCGAGTAGCCAAGATGCTGGGGCTTATACACCCCAACAAGGGCACGAATACGGTTAGGGCGGTATTTGCTGTTGACCCGCAGGGAATAATGAGAGCTATGATCTATTATCCGCAGGAACTCGGCAGGAACATGGACGAAATCTTGAGAATGGTCCGCGGGCTTCAAACCAACGATGAACACGGTGTGGCGATACCTGCAAATTGGCCAAACAACGAATTGATCGGAGATGAGGTTATAATACCACCGGCATCGGATGAGCAAACCGCGAAAGAACGAGTCAAGCAATACGAATGCTATGATTGGTGGTTCTGCCATAAGAAGCTATAACAGGGTAGATACTATGCTAAGCGAAAAGATGCAGGAAGCGCTGAATACTCAGCTCAACAAGGAGATGTATTCAGCGTATCTGTATATGGCGATGTCCGCCTACAGCTCGTACACAGGACTGAAGGGATTTGCCAACTGGTTCATGGTGCAGTACCAGGAGGAGATGACGCACGCGATGAAAATATATAGTTATATCAATGATCAGGGCGGTCAGGTAAAGTTAGCAGCGATTGAACAGCCCGCGACAGAATTTGAGTCGCCTTCAGATATGTTTGAGAAGACTCTGGCGCACGAGAAGTTCATCACTAAGAGCATCAATGAGCTCGTGGACCTTGCAATCGCGGAGAAAGACCATGCTACGAATATCTTCTTGCAATGGTACGTTACTGAACAGATAGAAGAGGAAGGTAATGACAATGAGATCATTGCCCGGTTGAAACTCGTGGGAGAAGACGGTAATGGCTTGCTCATGGTAGACAAGGAGCTGGCGATGCGTGTATTTACACCACCGGCGGCGTCTGAGGAGGGTTGAGCGCAAGGAGATGTCCGGACACCCGAGCTTGTCCAGATATATGGCGGCGGGGTATGAGGTGATAGTATTTTAAAAATTTAGGAGGTGATATGAAAAAATGGCAAAAGCAATCGTGATTTATGATACCAATTATGGCTATACGGAAACGATGGCAAAAGCAATCGTAACAGGCATGGAAGGGGCAGGAGTGGATGTGGAATTGAAAAAGGCCTTGGCAGCAAAGGAGGAAGACCTTGAAGACGTGGATGCTGTTGTTCTTGGAAGTCCCACGTACCACCATGACATGATCTCCTCGATGAAGATGTTCTTATTCAAGATGAAGAAAGTGGACTTGAAAGGAAAAGTCGGGGCGGCATTTGGTACTTATGGCTTTAGTGGCGAAGCAGCCGAGATGATGAGCGATACGATGAAGCATATCTTTGAGATGGACATGATAGAGCCGGATTTGAAGATGAAAGGCATGGAAGTAGTTACAAGAGAAAAGGAGTGCAAAGAATTCGGGAATAAAATTGCGAAGAAGATAAAAGAAAAAGGAGGTGGATGAGAAATGGCAAAATGGATATGTACCGTCTGTGGATATGTATACGACGAAGAAGAAGCGGGAACGGCATTTAGTGATTTACCTGACGATTGGGAATGTCCCGTCTGTGGTGCAGACAAAGCAGCATTCGAGAAGGAAGGTTAGTATGGAGCCCATAGAGATAAAACCCGGAATCTACTGGGTTGGAGGTATAGACTGGGACGTGCGTAATTTCCATGGTTACCTGACGCAAAGAGGCGCTACGTACAACGCATACCTCATCATGGACGAAAAGATTGTATTAGTAGATACGGTAAAGCACTCTATCTGTTTGATGAGATGTTAGCTCGCATCAGCGAAGTGGTTGACCCCTCTAAAATTGATTATGTGGTATCTAACCATGTGGAGATGGACCATTCAGGCAATTTAGCAAAAATCCTAGAGCTTGCGCATGATGCGAAAGTAGTAACTAGTCCTAATGGCGAAAAAGGATTGCGTAGGCATTATAAAGAGGATTGGGACTTTGTAGTAGTGAAATCAGGAGATACTATAAACATCGGTAAACGAACCATGCAGTTCTTCCTCACGCCTATGGTACACTGGCCTGATAATATGGTTACCTATCTACCGGAAGAGAAGATACTACTCTCTAATGACGCATTTGGGCAGCATATTGCTACGCCTGAGCGCTTTGATGATGAGATAGGTTGGGACGTTCTTTACGAAGAAGCTGCGAAATATTATGCCAACATTGTCTTTCCCTATGGCGACCAGGTAAAGAAAGCGCTGGATGCACTTTCAGGACTGGACATAGAGATAGTTGCACCGGGACACGGAATAATCTGGCGAACGTATTTACCAAAGATTTTAGAAGCATATCAGAAGTGGGCAACCAACACGGCAGAGAACCGGGCGGTTATCATTTATGATACCATGTGGGGCTCAACAGAGAAGATGGCACGTAGCTTACGGGCTGGTCTGGAAAAGGCGGGTATTCCCCGTGACCATGCGTAACTTAAAGACTCTTCATATCTCGGATATAATGGCGGATGTCCTCCGTTCAAAGGCTATTTTGGTTGGCTCTCCCACTTTGAACAACGGTATTTTTCCACCGGTAGGAGCGTTCCTCACGTATCTGAAGGGCTTGCGCCCAAAAAATAGAATTGGTTTTGCATTCGGGTCTTATGGCTGGGGAGGGCAGGCAGTAAAAGAGATGGAAACAATCATGAACGATCTTGGATGGGATATGCCTGTTGAAGGCGTTAAAATTCAGTATATCCCGGATGAAGAGGAGTTGGATAAAGTAAAAGAAGCAGGTAAGAAGTTAGGAGAAGTCATCAAAAAGGAGTAGGTAGAAAGAAGAGAGGTAAAAAACAGATTGACCGCAGAGTTCGCGAAGGACGCAGAGATTTTTTCTCTGTGAACTCAGCGTTTTCAGCGATAAAATTGAAATATGGCAATGACAAGATGAAACAAAACTGGAGGAATAAAAAAATGGCAAAAGCAATAATAATATATGAAACTCGTTCGGGTAATACCGAAATGATGGCAAAAGCAATCGAAACGGGCTTGAAAAAGGCGGGAGTTGAAGTCGAACTGAAAAAGGCGGCACATGCAAATGTGGATGACCTCAAGGACGTGGATGCGGTCGTGCTCGGTTCTCCAACGTATGTTCGTAGTTTGATAGCAGCGATGAAGACCTTTCTTTTCGTGATGGATAATGCGGACTTGAAAGGCAAGGTTGGCGCGGCATTCGGGTCTTACGGCTGGAGTGGTGAATCCATAGAGATATTGACAGAAACGATGAAAAATCTCGCCGGGATGGACGTGATAGAACCTGGACTGAGAATAAAACGCAGACCAACCGAGAAGGGTCTGGAAGAATGCCGCGAGTTCGGGAAGAAGATTGCGGAGAAGATAAAATAAATATTTATTTACCGCCGAGAACATGGAGAGCGCTGAGATGACAAAGAAAGATACTCCGCGTTCTCTGCGTGCTCAGCGGTGAGCAAGAACTAAACTAATAGGAGGAATAAGAAAAATGGCAAACTGGAAATGTACCGTATGTGAATACATATATGACGAAGAGGAAGAGGGAACGGCATTTGCGGATTTACCTGATGATTGGGTATGTCCAGCCTGTGGTGTAGGTAAAGAGGCATTTGAAAAGGTGGAGTAAAATGAGTTTTAAAAGAGAACTGAAACCGCATATTTATTCGGTGGGAGCAGTTGACTGGGATAGAAGGTTATTTGACGAACTAATCCCGCTACCCGATGGAACAAGCTATAACTCTTACTTGATACAAGGAAGCGACAAAACTGCGTTGATAGATACCGTGGACCCGACCATGGCGGACGTGCTGGTAAGAAATCTTGAAGAACTTGAGACAGGCGATATAGATTACGTCATTGCCAATCACGCCGAGCAAGACCATTCGGGATCATTACCACAGATACTCGACTTATATCCCGGCGCTAAGGTGGTATGCACACCGAAATGTAAGGATTTGCTTATGGATTTGCTTTTAATACACCAGGATAAAATTATAACCGTGGAGGATGGCAAGACGCTGTCATTGGGCGATAAAACGTTGGAGTTCATCCACGCACCGTGGGTGCACTGGCCAGAGACGATGCTGACGTATCTAAGAGAAGACGGCGTGATTTTTACATGCGATTTCCTCGGCTCGCATCTTGCAACCAGCGACATGTTTGTGACCGATGAGGCAACCGTCTATGAGGCAGCCAAGCGGTACTACGCAGAGATTATGATGCCATTCCGGCCAACTATCAGGAAAAACTTAGCGCGGATAAATGATTTGGCGATAGACACAATCGTACCGAGTCATGGTCCCACGTATAATAAGCCGGAGTTTATCCTCAATGCTTACGGGGATTGGGCTTCTGACGAGGTGAAGAATGAGGTGATTATACCTTATATCTCAATGCACGGCAGCACGAAGAAAATGGTAGATTACTTCACAGAGGCATTGATTGAACGAGGCATAACGGTAAAGCAGTTTAAACTCTCAGAACCCGATATTGGTAAATTAGCGATGGCTTTGGTAGATGCAGCTACTGTGGTAATCGGATCTCCAACCGTTCTGGTCGGACCGCATCCGAAAGTGGTTTATGCTGCTTGTCTCGCAAACGCGTTGAGACCAAAAGTGAGATTTGCATCTATCATCGGGTCTTACGGCTGGGGTAGCAGAATGGTGGAGCAACTTTCGGGTATGATACCTAATTTAAAGGTAGAACTGCTGGAGCCCGTTGTTGTTAAAGGAGTTCCCGGCGAAGAGGCGTTCAAAGCATTGGATCGGTTAGCAGATGAAATCGTAAATAAGCATAAGGAGCAGGGTATAATCAAAGGATAGCAAAAAATAGCAAATCATAAAATGACCTGAGGAAATTATAATAGATGAAGGTGTGCGTGCAAAAATGAGCGAAATGCAAGATTTGTTGAAAGAGTCGGGATATTCGGAGAAAGCCATTGAGTACTACCTGAACAAAGTGAACGTTGGAGAGATGAGTGAGCCAGATGCTCATGCGATATATACGGGACCCTGTGGCGATACAATGGAGATTTTTTTAAATGTAGAAGACGGCGTGATAAAAGAAGCGAAGTTCCAGGCGATAGGCTGTGCCGGTGCCTTTTCGTCTGGCTCTGCCCTTACAGAAATGATCATCGGAATGACATTAGAAGAGGCGGAGGAGATAGAGGAAGATGAAATAATAGAATATCTGGGCGGGATTCCAATGCAGAAGGTACATTGCACTTGTTTATCTAAAAGGACGCTACAAAAAGCGATTAAGGATTATAAAGAAAAGGGGTGATATAAAAAATGGAAAAAGAAAAGAAGAAAGACCTGTTGGATAAAGGTGCAATTGTCCAGCGGGATTATGAAACGTATGCGATTGCGCCGCAGATGCCGGGCGGGATTTGCGAACCCGGTACGCTAAGGAAAATAGCAGATGTCGCGGAGAAATACAATGCGGCAGCGTTAAAATTGACCTCAGCACAACGAATAGCCATTGTGGGCTTAGCGGAGAGCGATATAGAAGCTGCCTGGCACGACCTCGATATGCCACCGGCTGCTGCTATCGGGTTATGTGTCAGAAGCATAAAAATCTGTCCGGGAACAACGTTCTGTAAAAGAGGCAAGCAAGATGCTGTGAAATTAGGCCTGGAATTTGATAGCAAGTATCACGGGTTGGAACTGCCTTCAAAGTTCAAAATCGGCGTTTCCGGTTGTAGCAATAGCTGTGCGGAGTCCTGGATAAAGGACTTGGGCTTCATCGGTATGCCAAAGGGCTGGAAAGTGGTGGTCGGAGGTTCCGCAGGTGCAGCACCAGCGATTGCAGAAGTTTTGACAGAGAATTTGGGTGATGACGATGCTATGGCTCTTGCTGATCGAGTTATCAATTACTACAAGAACTGCGACACCAAAAAGCGATTGGGCAGGTATATAAAAGAGATAGGATTTGAGGAATTCAGAAAAGAGGTTTTATAATAGCCTATAATCAGGAGAAGGAAACGTATGAGCGAGGTAGCATCAAAAAAGGGAATGGTGGAGATGCTTGGGTGTAGTGTAGAGGGGGGTGAGTTACCCACCGCCAATGTAGAAGGCAAAGAAGTACCCTGGGACCCTGCGCAGCTCCGAAAGATTAGTGAACACCCTTGTTTCAGTGAAAACGCCTGTCATTTCTTCGGGAGAGTGCATCTCCCGGTGGCACCGAAATGCAACATCCAGTGTAATTACTGTGTACGGAAATTCGATTGTGTGAACGAGTCGCGACCCGGAGTGACAAGCAAGTTGCTAACGCCACAAGAAGCGTTAGAACGGGTAAAGGAAGTGATGCAGAAGGTGCATTACATCAAGGTAGTTGCCGTTGCGGGACCCGGCGAGCCGCTGTTTAACGAAGAGACATTCGAGACGTTTCGGCTCGTGAAGGATGAGTTTCCACACCTTATGCGGTGTCTGAGTACGAACGGGCTTCTTTTGCCAGAACGGATTGACGAGCTCGCAGAGTTGGACATCGGAACTGTGACCGTCACACTGAACGCTATAGACCCTGCGATAGGTAAGGACATTTACAGTTTTGTCAATTACCACGGCAAAAGATATAAGGGTGAAGAGGGTGCGGAGATACTGCTGAAGAACCAGTTGGAAGGCATTCGCGAGGCGGTGAAACGGAAGATACTGATAAAAGTTAATACGGTGCTTATTCCTACGGTGAATGATGAGCATATCGTGGAGGTAGCGAAGGCGATAGGTAAGATGGGCGTTTATATGCACAATATTATTCCGCTCATCCCGCAGTACAAGTTCGCTCATATCAAACCACCGACAAAGCAGGAGAAGGAGGCGATTCAGGATAAATGCCGCGAGTACGTGAAGGAGATGACACACTGCCGGCATTGCCGTGCTGATGCTATTGGCAGGCTGGGAAAGGATATTCAAGGGCAGATGTTTGTGGAACAAAAAAAGAAATAAAGGAGCCGCCTAATTGGCGGTTTCCATCACTATTTAGGGCTATGGTCTTCCATAAAGTCCCGAGATAATTGTTTGGCAATGTATAGCTTCTTCACACATGCAAGCTTTACCCCTGTCCCCTTCGAGTCCTCATCTTGGTCTTCCGCAGTCATGTTCGCTAATATTGTCTAAACTTTCATATTAGTTTCGTATAAAAGGATGTGAAAATATACATTACAAAGCCGAAGATGCCTTATCGCCCCATAAAGGCTGTGGGAATGGTTTTTTCTCGATTTTTCTGTTCTTTACACTACGGTTGGATAGGAAAAATCGAAAAGCTTTTATATATCTGTGACATACCTATGACAATAGTGTAGTTTAAGTCATCGGCGGTCGTTCTTAAGGGTAGGCCTTCTACTTACGTACGAAGTATGTGACTAGGAGATGTAAAAGTGAAGGTAAATCTTGTCGGACGTGTCAATAATATAAAGTTGAATAAGACGAAGGTCCTCCTGCCCACCTTTGAGGCTGTAGTGAATTCATTTGAAGCCATAGAGGATTGCAATGCCGGGAGTAGCGGCTATATCAACATAGAGGCTAAGCGGGATACTTCACAGATCCAGATTGTCGATGGCGAACACTCCGAATTTCCTATTTCTGATTTCATAGTGGAAGACAATGGGATTGGATTCAACGATAACAACTATGACTCATTCCAAACATCGGACACGTTGTTCAAGCAATCGAGAGGAGGGAAAGGCGTTGGCAGATTCTTGTGGCTGAAGGCATTCAATAAGGTAAACATCAGTAGTGTGTTCGAGAAAAACAGCAGTTTGTTCAAGCGCGAGTTTGTTTTCTTCCTTACGGACGGCGACATGCCTGCAGCTCAGCCAGAGAAGATTGCTAATGGCACCAGGTCAACAGTCGTCCATTTAGTCGGTCTCAAATCGGAGTACCAGAACGTATGCCCGAAAAAACTGAGCACCATAGCTATCCAGATGATTGAGCATTGCCTCTCCTATTTTCTCAGGGCTGATTGTCCACGGGTTTTACTCACTGATGGCGAGACATCTACTTGACTTTCGGAGTTATATAATTTAAAGAAATATGTAACAGCACCATTTTTCCCCTCACAGTCTTTCAATTTCCCATAGGCGACATTTCAGGTATTCTGTGAAATGCTGTATAAAAGAGCTAATGTAACTTTGTACTGACTAACTTCTTATACCGCATCAGATCCAATACATCAAACATCGCCTTCTGCTCCTCATTCATGTCATTAAGGAGACATAACCTCTTACCCACATCATAAAACTTGATAACGGAGAGTTGAACATCAGAAAGCTCCTCTATCATCCTTTCAAGGCTCA
>JAPWVK010000137.1 GCA_029241965.1 Candidatus Methanophagales archaeon | reverse complement strand
AGGCACCTTCCGAACTGCTGAAGGAGCGGATGTGTTCTGTAGTATTCGTGGGTATATCTCCACAGCGCGGAAGAACGGGCGCCGTGTCCTCGATGCTATCCACGATGCGTTTCGAGGGTCTCCATTTATTCCTTCAGTCGGTTCTATATGATTGACACCGGGGGTGAGTAGTTACCTTCGAGTTATGAATACTCTCAATTCTAAAATTGCTAGAGGAGATCATTTTCCCTATGAGCGGTTTCCGAAATGCGATTCCGAAGAGATATACATCGAAAGAGAGTGGGACTCGTGGAGATTAACAGAGGATTATTTGGAAATTGGAAAAAGTATAATGGATGAATTCAGTAATTATTATAGATTATGGGAGGCTGAGATGTTTAATACCGATGGTGAGTTTATTTGAAATGAGATGCTTGCAAAAAGGAGGCAGAAGATGGAAATACTCGATTTAGAAAAAATGCGTGTAAGAGATTTGATTGTGTACTATCTGAGAAACGAATAGAAAGACCATACAGCACACAGAGACGGAATCATCGAATTTGTAAGGAGCAGCCAACCCGAACACGTCAAAAAAGGATACAGAACACCATCATGAATTACTTCGCTTCTAAGCAAACTCAAAAAAGAAGGTTTTTTTATCTACCGAAGGACTGGAAAAAGGCTATTACACCTTAGCGGAAGAGTTTGACGAAGAAGAGGGGAATATAGAGATTCCACCCTATTCGGTGAGTTTGGAAAAAGACCTGATAAACTATTTGGCAAGCGATCCATCGCAGATAGAAGAGGGTCTTGAATTGAAGGAAAAGGAATACGATACAAAGAGTGCTGGACGCATAGACCTTCTGTGCATTGATAGGAATAGAGATTTTGTCGTGGTTGAAACAAAGAAGGGAAAAGAGAGCGACAAAGTAGTAGGTCAGATTCAACGATACATGGGCTGGATTAACCGAAATTTAGCAAAGAACGGTGAGAACGTCAGAGGGATTATAGTTGTGAACGAATTTGATGAATGGCTTGATTACGCAGTTTCTGTTAATGACAATATCCAGTTGAATTACTACGAGGTGAAATTTGTAGTACGGGATACTCCGCCAGGAAATCCTGTGTCTGGAAAGTTTTAATATATATGAGATTCTAATATTGTGATAAAAGATGAAAACGCAGAAGTATTCAGTCAACCAGCATTTGATAGAAACGATTCTCTCTTGGGTAAAGTCAGACGAGATTGCAATACCTGAAATTCAACGACCTTTTGTTTGGGATGCAACAAAGGTGAGAGATTTAATGGATTCGCTCTACCAGGGATATCCAATAGGCTATTTAATTGCTTGGCGTAACCCAAATGTGAAACTAAAAGATGGTACTACCGCAGAGGGAAAGAAAATCCTTATTGATGGACAACAACGTGTAACGGCACTCACTGCTGCTATTTTGGGTGACTATGTGATTAACAAAGACTATAAAAAAGTGAAAATAAAAATAGCTTTTAACCCCTTAGAAGAAAAATTTGAGGTGCTTAACACGGCTATTGAACGGGATAGTAGCTGGCTGCCTGATATATCCGAGATTTTTTCATGCAATATCGGTATGTTAGAGTTGGTTGATGAGTATTGTTCAAAAAATCGAGATGTTAACCGTAATTTTATATTTGATAGGATAGAACATCTAAAAAAAATTACTGGAAAGCAAATAGGATTAATTGAGTTGGATTCTGATTTGGATATTGAAGCAGTGACAGAAATATTCATACGAATTAACTCAAAAGGAGTTGGGTTGAGCCAGGCAGATTTTGCGATGTCGAAAATAGCAGCAAATGAAAGCTATGGGGGCTCAACTCTTAGAAAGTTTATAGACTACTTCTGCCATCTGGCGGTTGCACCGGAATTCTACTCTCATATTACTGAAGTAGACAAGGATTTTACCACCACCGACTTCTTCCAAAAAATGTCATGGTTAAGAAACGAAAAAGAAGACTTATACGACCCTGATTATAACGATTTATTGAGAGTGAGTTTTACATCCGAATTTAATAGAGGAAAATTAGCTGATTTGGTTAGTTTACTCTCAGGCAGGAATTTTGTGACAAGGACATACGAAGAAGAAATAGTGAAGGAATCGTTTGCCACCCTTGAAAAAGGCATACTAAACTTCATTAACGAGACCAATTTCAAGAGGTTCTTAATGATAATTAAATCAGCAGGGCTCATTTCTCCTAAGCTTATCCGCTCTCAAAACGCCTTAAACTTTGCATATATTCTGTATCTCAAACTAAAATCCCAGAACTATAATCCCGCCGAGATAGAAACATACGTGCGCAAATGGTTTGTTTTATCAATCCTGACTGGTAGATACTCTGGTTCTCCTGAATCTATGTTTGATTTTGATATAAAAAACGTTTCAAGTAAAGACTTTAAAGAATATCTTAAAAGCGTTGAAAATGCTGACTTATCTGATGCTTTTTGGGATGCTGCCTTAGTACAGAATCTAAATACTTCTGTGTCAAGTAGCCCTAACTTCAATGTTTATTTAGCCGCTCAGGTAAAATCAAACGATAAAGGCTTTTTATCAAAAGACATAACAGTGAAAGATTTGATTTCCCATAGGGGTGACATACATCACGTATTCCCAAGAGATTACCTGAAGAAAAATGGTCTGAAAAGGGGGGAATATAATCAAATTGGCAACTATGTTTACATGCAATCAGAGATAAATGTCCAGATAGGCAAAAAAGCTCCGAATGTATATTTTGATGAATTAAAAGACCAGTGCAATGGTGCTGGGCTAAAATATGGTGGTATAGACAATTTTCAGTCCCTTGAAGACAATTTGATGATGAATTGCATACCGGACACCATCTTTTCAATGGATATTGATAATTACGATGAGTTTTTAACGCAAAGGAGAGTGTTAATGGCTGAGAAAATACGAGATTACTATTATTCTTTATAAAATGCACGAAAAGGAATTGTATCCCGCAGTAGAAAAATTCTTGAAGACCCGAAAAAGTTGTCTTCCAGAATACGTTGGAACTGAGCTATCCCTAAAGCGAGGTAAAACCAGTCTGAGAGCAGACGTATTCGGAGTGTCAAATCAAGATGAGCAGATTATTTATTTATGCGAAGGAAAAAAGGAACTAAAACGCCGGAGTTTCGGCAAAGTGGTTGGCGAAGCCATAGAACTCCCGAAATACGCAGATTATGTCTATGTCTTTGGTCCAACGGAAAGTTTTGAAAAAGAAGATTTAGAAGACCAGATAAACAAATGCGAACGGCTTGGAATCGGCATTCTCAGTGTGAACTTCAACGAGAATGCTGGAGTGGTCAAAGAGTTACTTGAAGCCCGAAGAAACAGCGTTGAGAAGCAGGATAAAAAAGAAGTTTTGCTTCGCGTTTTTGTCAAGGATAGTGATAAACCAATTTCTGAAATCATTTTTCAAACGGCATTTGAATACGTAAAATTGAATTGCGATATTGGAGAGGGGATGCCCTGCGTTAGGTTTATTGATGTCTATAACCGCATTTTCGGTGATGAAGATTTTAAAGAGCGGGTCAGAAGCGTTATTGGACCTCATACGCTTGAACCTGTGGATGTGCGAGCAGAGTTTCAGCGACGCTATGGCAAATCGCCGTATATTTGGATAGATAAAAGGTATTTGTTTAGCTAACCACAAGATTCCACAGATTTTCACGAGAGAATAATAATAGTAACCAAGTTTTAGTGTTTTATTAACTACTTTATCCAGTATTAACCCCTAATTCTTGTGTTAATCTTGTGAAATCTCGTGGTTTTTTACATCAGCTATACAAATACGATAAAAGGACTGATAGGTTGCATGATAACATTTGCTTTACAGAAGAAGGACTGAGAATGGGAAAAAGCCAGATACTGTTAAAATAATAAAAACTAACTCGTACTTTATCTATCAACATTTTTCTCTTTCCGTTACCAATTTTAGTTTACCCGAGGGATAAAGATGAACGAGAAGACGAAGAAATTTGTGCGAAGCAAATTCCGGGAATACTATCGGACTGCGGAGATAGAACTCCCGTCGGATTTATGGATGCGGGAATTAGGCTTCGTACACTTTGACCCGTCTTACCCTGCGAAACTCGTAATGAGAAGACACAAATCCTTTAACACCGATGTTGACTTACTAAATTACCTCAAGGAGAATGCTCCGGCTCATGCTTACCATTCCGCCGCTATTTATAAATATCCCGCGGCTGATATGGCAAGCAAAGACTGGCTCGGTGCGGACTTGATCTTTGACCTCGACGCAGACCACGGTGTAGATGAAACAGAGCTTCAAAAGTATTCTTATGAGGACTTGTTGGAACTCGTGAAAAAAGAAACGGAGAAACTGATTGACTTTATGCTCGACGATTTTGGATTTCAGGAAGACGATATAGAACTGGTATTCTCGGGGTCGCGAGGATATCACATACATATACAAAAGAAAGAGGTGCGAAGGCTTGGCAGTCAAGAACGGCGTGAAATAGTTGATTATATCACCGCAACAGGGCTTGACATGGATAGCTTCCTGAAAGGCGGTGAAAAGTCGGGGCGTGCTGATTTGAAGTTTATAGCCGATGGTTGGGGGAAACTACTTCTCAATGGGTTGATAGATTTCCTTCACGAAATAGCGGGAATAGAAGAGGAAGAGGCTATCAAGGTGGTAAAAAGGGCGGGAGTGAAGGAGCGGAAGAAGGCGGAAGGGATAATTAGAATCGCAAAAGATGAGACCGTGATGAAGCGAATAGAAAGAGGAAATATTCCTCAGTTCGCCAAGGCTATTAAATGGGGCGAGATAACAAAAGCAGTAACAAATGCCGTGCGCGTAAAATACGCGGATAGACCAGATGAGCCCGTCACAGCAGACATAAAACGGCTTATCCGGTTGCCCACATCGCTGCATGGCAAATCGAGTTTGAATGCAAAGCCATTAAAACTCGAAACTTTTGCGGACTTCGACCCATTAGAAGATGCTGTCGTATTCGGCGATTCCCCGGTGGAAATACAGATGGTTCGAACCTCGGCGATAAGGATGAAAGGCGAAAGATATAAAGCGGAAGAAGGCGAATTTGCTACACTCCCGGAGCATGTTGCACTTTATTTCTTGTGCCGGGGCGCTGCCGAGTGCGTATAAAAACTCTTTTGCTCTGTTATCCTTAATAATAGCCGGTTTTCCTTTTCCTGAGTAGATAGATAAAGAAAGGCGCACCGAAGAATGCTGTGATTATGCCAACCGGCATCTCGCCCAATAACCGTGCCAATGCGTCTGCCCAAACAAGAAAGATACCACCTACCAATGCGGAAGCGGGGAACAGTATGCGGTGGTCAGGACCAACGAGCATTCGCGTAATGTGCGGGATTATCAGTCCGACAAAGCCAATAGTGCCCGCGAAGGCGACCGCGGCTGCGGTTATGAATGCTGCGAGCACCAAAAGGATCCTTTTTACGCCTTCTACGTTGATTCCCAATGTCTGTGCAGATTCCTCGCCAAGCAGCATTGCGTTCAGGTCCTTTGCAAAGAGGTAAATCAGGACGAATCCGACGATAACAGGCAAAACCGTTATTTCTACCTGTGTCCAGTTGGCGAGCCGGAAACCACCCATCAACCAGAAAAAGAGCCGGTTTAGATCGTGACCGGCTCGATACATCATGAAGGATAAAAAAGCAGAAAAAAACAGATTAATCGCTATCCCCGTGAGCAGTAAAGTGTCTATTGGTATTCTTCCGCCCACCTTTGCAAGGTTATAGACAAGGAATGTTGCGAACATTGCACCTAAGAAAGCCATAAACGGCGTAGTGTAAATCGCTAAGAACTGAGGGAGAACAGTAATAGAAAGAGCAGCACCAACTGCGGCTCCCGACGATATTCCTATTACGTATGGGTCTGCCATTGGATTCTTAAATAGACCCTGCAACGTAGTCCCCGCGGTTGCAAGTGCGATGCCCACCAATATCCCCAAAAATATCCGCGGCAGTCTAATATCAAAGATGATTATGTCATTCACGGAAGAAGAAGACGCTTCGCAGAGCTGAAGTTTGCTGCCTATCAAAGCGACTATTTCATGTGGCGATAGATAAACAGGCCCGATTGCCGTTGCCAGCACAACAGTCAAGCACAGAATTGCGACTAAATAAACCATGATCATTTTCCATTGAATGAATTTCCGTAGATGCGTTGCTTCCCTCATCTCTTATTCTCCGATCAATAGTTCTCTTATTCTTTCTATATCCGCTGCTATGTCTGCCTTTACCTGCGAATCTGGTTCTGCCGCTAATTTCCGCTCAAGGTCAATCAAATCTTCTTCCAACATAATCCGTTCTTTTCTCGTATATACTTGCTGCGTATACGATTTCTTCAGAGTCAGAGCCAATAACATTTTTACATGAGCTTTCATCCATCTTGTAGCGGTTGGCACTTCTTCCGACGATTCGCCGTGTTCACGGGCATGAGTACGTACTTTAGCCCTTATATCTTCCTTCTCAACTTCCGCCTCGCATTTTCGTACTTCAACAGAGGTAAATCCCAACAGGGCAATATAATTCAAATAAAGGTCATTCACTCTACTATACAGTTCTTCCCTCTTCTCCGCATCTTCAATCCGTTCGATGCTCTTTTCGATTCTGATTTTATGCCGGTACATAGCACAAATTTTATCCTCGGTCTGCCACATTGAGTGGAGAATAGCAGGATATATTACCTCTTTTGTCCTTGTTCTTGGGTCAAAAATCGTTTTGGGCATAGCATATTATACCTAAGAACGGGGCACTTCTTAAAGTCTTTAGTCTTTATGCTTTTCGTTTTGCGATAAATCATATCATTATAAATACAGGCAGGGTATTGTGAATAGCGAAGGTGAGAGTAGGTAATGATAAGCGTAAATGAGTATGGAATAGACGTATTTGAGGAAATGATGGACAATTCGGAGGAGTTGCAAGTAGCTATACTGGAGCAGGATAACGGGACCACGATAATAGACGCCGGCGTGGAAGAAGAAGGGGGATTTGAAGCGGGGTTATACGTGTCGCGGATATGCATGGCAGACCTTGCGGATATGAAATTCTGCAGTTTTGACCTCGGGAAATTCTCCTGCCCCGCGATAGAGCTAACCACAGACCATCCGGTAATCGCCTGTATGGCATCGCAATTTGCGGGCTGGCGAATCGCGGTGAAGAAGTTCTTCGGTATGGGTTCGGGACCTGCAAGGGCTCTTTCTCTAAATCCAAAGGAGCTGTATGAAAAGATAGGATACGAAGATGATGCGCCCGAAGCGGTATTAGTCCTGGAAAGTAGTGCGATACCGGATGAGGAAGTGACATCGAAGATAGCGAAGGAGTGCAAGGTGGAGCCGGAAGACCTTTATATCGTAGTTGCACCGACCGCTTCTGTCGCTGGTTCCGTGCAGATAGCCGCAAGAGGGATTGAAACGGGCATCCACAAATTCGAATCCCTCGGATTCGATATAAACAGCATAACACACGGGCATGGCATTATACCCATATCGCCTATTGTTGGTGACGACGTACACTGCATGGGCTCGACCAACGACTGCATTATATACTGTGGTCGCATGTATTACACCATAGACTATGATAATGTAGAAGAGTTGAAGGACTACGTGAAGAAAGTGCCCTCGCTTAGCTCCAAGGATTATGGGCAGCCGTTCTATAAGACTTTTAAAGCGGCGGGATTCGATTTCTTCAAGGTGGATGCGGGCATGTTTGCACCTGCGGAGGTCACAGTAAATGAGACAAACAGCGGGAAGACGTTTACAAGCGGTAAGATAAATCCAGAAGTGCTGCTGGAATCTTTCGGGATAGAGACTTTATAATACAGTGGATAAAGGCTGTCGGTAACTACCGGCAGTTCCTCTTTTATTTTTTGTGTTTGTATAGCAAGGGTGAAAAAACCACAAGATTAACACAAGAAATGGGAGTTAGAGGGATAAACTATCCGATATAATCGCCAATAGAGTACTAAAAACCGATTCAAATTATTGTTCTTTCGTGAAAATCTGTGTAATCTGTGGTTAGCTAAACAAACACTATTTTTTAAATTGCTGAAACCACCAGATGAAGAGGTATCATCATGATGTTTGATTTCAGATCAAAGGGATAGCTATTTATGCAATCTATTATCTTTCCTTCGCTCTCAACTCTTTCATCCGCCTCACACTCTGCTCTATATGATGTTCAGCACCAATTTCCCATCTATTCCACAACGCGCCGTCTATGTTTCTAATACCATCCAGAGAAACGTCTCTCGCCGCTTCTATGCTATCACCGATACCTACGGCACAAACAGTTCTTGAGCCGAGCGCATACGTGTATCCATCTTCCCGTAACTCCATAGACCCGGGATATACCCTCAAATTATCGCCATATCCTTTCTGCAACGCTTGCGCGCCACTCAAATTCACACGCCGGTCACCGCTGTATATTTCCCTGTAACCGCTATAGTCCATGGGCACGGCATACGTCACGACCGTTGCCTTATTCATACACTCTACATTCGAGAGGTTACCTTCCACCATCCGGAAGCAGACATCCACAAAATCGTTCTTCAGCACGGGTAGTATGTTAAGTATTTCCGGATCACCCGGCCGGCTGTTTATCTCCAATATCTTTGCACCTTCGTCTGTATGCATGAACGCCACATATAACGGTACACCCCTCAGCTCTTCATTGCTACCGTTACCTCTAAGTCTGCTAAATATCTTCTGAGCTAACTTCTCCTCCTCTTCTCTATCTTTTTTGTCTATAAACGGCAGCCAATCTTGTTTAGCTTTGTAAGAGCCCATGCCTCCCGTGTTTTGACCTAAATCAGAATCGAAAGCGCGTTTGTAGTCCCGCGTGTCCGGAAGCGGTACGAGTCGTTTACCATCGCAGAACGCCTGAAAACTCGATTCCTCACCCTCTACCTTCTCCTCTATCAACACATCGCTACTCTCAAAAACGGACAAAAAATGCTCAAATAATTGCTCTCTACTCGTGAAGTGGTCACCCCAGACGCCTACGCCCTTACCCGCCGCAGGTGTATCAGGTTTCACCGCCACCTCATCCCCGATTTCATCTAAGAACTGCCATACCGCATTTTTCACTTCGCTTACACTCGCATAATCCGCCCGCGGGAACACTTTAAAAATTGGATTCGCATCCGCGCAGCATTCATCAAGTAGAACTCGCTGCGAAACTTTGCTCCCTTCTATCGCATATCTTTTCGTGGGGCATATCATTGCCACACCGGTTCTACTCTCAATCACGTCTCTAACGCCATCTATTATCGGCTGCTCGGGACCACATATCCCAAAATCTATCTCGTTTTTATTCGCTTCGACGAAGTCGCATATCTTTATAATATTCAAATCGGGAATAACTACGTGCTTCGCTGCATGTTTCACGTTAAACGGATTCCTCTGTTTGTCCGCAATGTAAAAACGCACCGCATATTCTTCACTTCGGCTCAGTGCATCTATCATCGCAGCCGCCCGCGACCCATAAGAGATGACCAATATCCCTACCTTTTCTCCTCGCATGTACTTATATTTATAAAGAGTCAAAAGAATAGGTTAACAGAAATACGCATCAATCATAAAACAAGGTGATAAAATAATATGAGTGGAAGTGGCGAAATACCGCCGATGTTGCAAAGTCAACTTGCGCAGCTCCAGCAGCTAAAAGCGCAAATAGAAGCTGTGGCGAGGCAGAAGATGCAGGTAGAAGCTCTGCTGAAAGACTCAGAGAGTGCATTAAAGGAGTTAGAGAAGCTTGATGACAACTCCGTTGTCTATCAGAATGTAGGCGAGTTGATGATAAAGGTGGGTAGAGAAGAAGTGAAGGCGGACCTGTCGGAGAAGAAGGAGACTTACGATTTGAGGTTAAAGACATTGGAGCGGCAGGAAGAGAGAGTGCAGAAGAAATATCAGCAGTTACAGCAGCAGTTGCGAGAGGCTTTAGGCGCAGGTACACAGACGATGGGTGCATAAGCCGGATGACGTAGTGAAGTTGTTGACCGATACGGCAACTTGATATCAAAGTACCACGCAAAAATCTTTATCTTCCCATTTTCTTATTTATAACAAAGGAATTAGAAAAGCGAGTAACTCAAAGATGGACGTTCCGCTAAAAAAGATAAGGGAAGATGTATGGGAAGTGCCGCAGTCGTATAAGGACTACATGAGAGTGCCCGCGAGGATATACGCTGCGGAAGGACTGTTAGCGAAGATAAAGGGTGATTTGACACTGCAGCAGACAATCAATGTCGCTTCGCTTCCGGGAATAGAGAAATACTCTTTGGTTATGCCCGACGGCCATCAGGGCTATGGTTTCCCTATTGGCGGTGTTGCCGCTACGAACTTCGAGGAAGGCGTCATATCACCCGGCGGTGTCGGTTACGACATAAACTGTGGTGTAAGGCTTATCCGCACCAATCTAAAAGAAGAGGATGTCAGACCTCATCTGTCAGACATATTGGACAGTTTATTTGAGTATATCCCTGCAGGACTTGGGCTCTCGGGTAAAGTGATGCTGTCCAATAGCCAGTTAGACGAAGTGCTCAGGGGTGGCACAGAATGGTGCGTCGAGAACGACTATGGCTGGGAGGAAGATATAGCGCGTACGGAAGAGGAAGGTAGATTAAAAGCTGCAAATACGGATAAGATAGACGAGAAGTCAAAGAAACGAGGCGCTCCACAGCTCGGCACGCTCGGCTCTGGCAATCATTTTTTAGAAGTAGAAGTAGTAGATGAGATTTTTGATGAACCGCTTGCGAAGGCGTTTGGAATAGAAGAAAAAGGCCAAGTGACTGTTTTAGTCCATACCGGTGGTAGAGGCTTCTCGCATGGCGTTTGTGCGTACTATCTGCGTACTTTTGAACGTGAGATGAAAAAGGATGAAACGTTAGCAAGGATACTCGGTTTAGAGCGTGAATTAGCTTGCGCGTATTTGAGCAGCGATACGGGCATGGACTATTTTGAAGCGATGTGCGCGTGTGCGAATTACGCCTTTGCAAACCGGCAACTTGCAACACACTGGATAAGGACCGTATTTGCGGATGTGCTTCAACGAAGCGCAGAGAATATGGATATAAAGCTGGTGTATGACATCGCGCATAACATAGCGAAGGAGGAGGAGCATATAGTGGGCGGTAAGAGGAAGAAATTATGTGTACACAGAAAAGGGGCAACGCGCGCGTTTCCGGCAGGCGATGAACGGTTGCCTCCAATTTATAGAAGCATTGGTCAGCCGGTATTGATTCCCGGTTCGATGGGCACACGCAGTTTTTTAGCTGTGGGTACCGAAGTAGCGAAGGATGAGACTTTTGGTAGCTGCGCTCATGGCTCTGGCAGAGAGATGAGTAGAACAGCGGCAATGCGGAAATATAGAGGTGGCGATGTAAGAGAGGAGCTGGCTAAGCGAGGCATATTGGTGAAAGTACGGGAACGGAGCAAGCGGGATGTGCGGAGGAAGAAAGGTATTCAGTTTGATAAATATGGCGAACTGGCAGAGGAAGTTTCTGCAGCGTATAAAGACCCGGAGGTGGTGGTTCGGAGTTGTGAAGTGTCTGGTATAGCGCGGAAAGTAGCGGCGTTCCGGGCTATTGGGGTTATAAAAGGGTGAAAGCATAAACATTCATTAAATTCTTATTTTATACTTGCCATCGCTTCAAAATTTCCGCTCTTTCTACCAAAACCCTGTTTTCTCTTTCAATCTTTCAATTTCTGCTCTTGCATTTTTAGCCCTGCATTTTTGATTTTTGTGTTGTATGCGCACTATCAGGAACTCCTTTGAGATTGCATAAACTAACGAGTTATGCCCGATGAATAAGTATCTTCAACTTTTTGTAGAACCTACTCCCGCATCTATAACATCTCGCCTTATTAGCCCAAACGGTAGGTGGCTGCCTGAAATTACTCGTTACAACTATTGTTTACTTTTCGAAGTTTAGTTTTAATTACTTAAGAATATTTTCCCATTCAGAAAGAGAAATATACACTAGCGATACCAAAAATATGGAAATTAAAAATGTAACAGCTCGTATGAAATCTCTATTTTTTATAAGCATCAATGGTAAGCAAGAATAGAAACGCATCTCATACACCTTTATTATGCCAGAATATCTGCTAATAGCGCCATTATAGACGACTTGACCCCTTATCACAATAGAACCATGCGGAATATCATGATTATACACGATAATCCACCTTTTATTGTTATCAACTCTTACGATCGCGGTATTTGTGTGATTTTTTGATGGTGTGTAACCCCCCAATTTTGTGTCTTGTTTTAAATAATCTTCCCACGAATCTGTGCTTTCAACAGTGCAAAGAGTGTATTCCGTGGAATTCGATAATCCGATTTTGACATCCTTCTGAATCATATTGCCTTCGATGAATAATTGAGAATAGCAATAAAGCGATATTATAAAGATAATGGTGCATATTATAAGAGTGATGAATATTTTGCTTTTATCCCTCATTTTTATCACTTTCCTTTAGTATTTTAAGGATATAGCGTATAAGTGGATATATTAGAGCCGCTATTAGTATGAATATCCACGGATATGCATTATAAACCTGAGTGATGGTATCTCTACCAATAATGACCACAAAAATGGGAATTAAAAGCAAGAATATCACCTTGAAATTTGTTTTCAGTGTTATTCCAAAATCTCTTAACTTTTCGCCAAAACCAACACTTTTATATTTTTTAAGTGCTAGGTCTAATGTATCAGTTGAGAAAGAAGGGTTCTGAATAGATTTATATTCGATATTGTGTAATCCAAAATAACCCTTAATAGTTTCATTTATAAATTTTAAATCCTTGTGATTCTGTTCTGACTGATATAACTCGTTAGCACCCTCTGTAAAGAATAAAAAGGCAAGATTAACAGATCTATCATCGTCAGATCGTGCATGAAGATAATAGGTGTACGAATGGAGACTAAGCTTCCATTGTCTCTCTTTGTCAGAAATCGTTCTCTTGACATGAGAAAAAGTCAAATGACTTAGCACATACTCAATCAATTTTTCCACCTCTTTTAATCGTGAAAATATTTGAATGCAAACCACATCCTCCTTTTTCATATTCTTGGTGATTACCAGCGGCGATAATATGTTGTGGGCAAAAACATAATTAAGCATTCCTGCCATGAGTGCAACGTACGCAAAAGCAAACACATCAACTACATTGAAAAAAGGAAATAGGAACCGTACTTCCATAAAATAGACTATAGGCATTAAAAATGCTAAACAACATCCAACCCATCTATTTTTGTAAATGTGCCCCCCGATGAGAGGAATTAAAAGTATAATACCAACTACTATGATAATCCACAGTGTAAACGCTAACGCTCCCTCGGAGTAAAAACGAAATTTGAACGACAAAAAAACAAATCCTGCAGATAACAAAAGCAAAGGGATAACCGAGATTAATCTATGCAAAATTCTATCAGACACAGATTTTGATTCTTCTGCTTCTTCTTTTTCAGTCATTGTGGCTGATTTTTAAATGGACTAATGGTGAATAATGTATCCTTTCTTATTAAAGTTTTTCAAACATTCTTTTTAAGAATGTTCTATGCGACTAACAATAAGCGGTCTCCCGGGCAGCGGCACAACAACGGTTGCGAAGTTACTGTCAAAGGAGATGTCACTGGAACTAATTTCCGCGGGTGCTGTGTTTCGTCAAATGGCAGCGGAAAAGAAATTGCCGTTGGAGCAGTTCAGCGAGATGGCCGAGAATGACGACAATTTCGATAGGGCGATAGATGAACGGCAGCGTGAAGAAGCTATGGAAACGGAGAATGCCATAGTAGAAGGCAGATTGTCCGGATTCATTGTCCCCGCTGCGGATTTGAAGATATGGTTAAAAGCGCCTTTGGAAACAAGGGCGATGCGTATTGCAGCGCGTGAGAAAATAGGCTACGGTGAGGCACTTCACGCAATGAAAAGTAGAGAACGGTCTGAATATAAGCGCTACAAGCAATATTACGGGTTAAATCTGGACGACCTTTCTATTTACGATCTGGTGATTGAATCCTCAAGATGGAACGAGGAAGATATAGTAGCGATGATTTTGTGGGCAACGGAGCATGTGAAAGGTAAGTGCTAAAATGTAGCAGGCATGAAGGAACTCAATCACGGAAGACACGGTTATGTAGAGTCCTTGTAGGTAATAAAGGGATTTATGACGTTATGTTTAAATTTGCTATAACTTCTTCCACCGAACGTTTAATAGTGAAGCCCATTTTTTCGCATAATCGAATCATCACACTATTTTCGGGATGAATTAAGCCATAAATGCTCTCAAGATTTTTTTCAGTTGCTATCTCGATAAGCATATCTATTAGTTTAGTTCCTAAGCCTTGCCCTTGATATTCATCAGTTACAACAACGGCGAATTCGCCTCGTTTTCTGCCTGGTTCCAAAATTAATCTGCTCACTCCGAGCTCTTTCTTTTTCCCACCTTCACGAACCTCCGCTATGATTGCCATTTCCCTATCGTAATCTATGTTGCAAAAACGAACTGAATCCATGTGAGATAACTCTTTAATTATACCGAAAAATCTAAACCTACTTGTCTCATTAGATAACCCTTTAATTAATTCATGTTCTATCTGCTCGTCTTCAGGCCGAATGGGCCTGAGTATCACCTCAGTTCCATCTTTAAGCTTCCACGGAACAACATACTTTAGGGGGTAAGGAAGGGTGACTAAGTGCGTATAGCGATCCGTGATTTTAAGAGCTTCGGGGCCTAACACCATCCTGACGTCCAGAGCACAAAGCGCATCTTTTGAGGCAACAAGCGGATTTATCTCCATTTCAGCGATTTCAGGGAAATCTACGATCAGATTTGAGAATTTCACTACAACTTCCTCTAAAACCCTTAAATCAAAAGGGGGCACGTTCCTTAAACCCTAAGAGAGTGCACGGTATATCTTCGTCTCTTCCATCATTCGCTTAGCCAGGGTTTGGTTTAAAGGTGGTAGTGCTATCGAAAAATCCCGGAAGTACTCTACGCCTGTCCCTCCATGACCGAACAATATTACAGTTCCAAAATCTCTATCTTTTCTTGCTCCAAGAATTAATTCATGATTAAATTTTTTTGTCTTTTGAACGTAAACGCCATATATCTTGGCTTGAGGCACTGCTTTTCGGACGGATTCTATGAGATTTTGGTATTGGGTTCTAAGTGTATCCGCAGAGTTAACACTTAGGATCACGCCACCAATATCCGATTTATGTACTATATCTGGCGACACTACCTTGAGCACGACAGGAAATCCAACTCGAGAAGCAGCCATAGCAGCTTCGTCCTCGTTCTTGACAAGGTAACTTTCTGCTATAGGAATTCCATAAGCATCCAAGAATTTATCTACCTCGTCCGGGGTTAAAACGGTCCTTCCTTCTTCAATAACTTTTTGTATCATTAGCTTTAGGTGGCTTGTGGGAGGGGAAAGAGATACAGGAAGTTCTTCTGGTGTTTCATATAGAAGCTCAAAGTTTCGCTTATACTTGTACATGTACATATAAGTTTTAATGGCTTGTTCGGGAGTTGAAAACGTGGGTATATTGTTAGTATAGAAAAGTTTCCTCGCTTCCTCGACTTCTTTTTCGCCCATCCATACAGTTAGGATGGGCATAAGCTTCTTTTCTGCTATTTTTATAACATTTTTAGCTAAATCGCTTGGTTGTGCGGTTCCTTGAGGTGTATAAATCACTATGATGCCATCAACCTCAGGATCGCGTATGCACGCCCTTATGGTTTTATCGTACCTTTCGACATCTGCATCTCCTAATAAATCTATCGGGTCCCCATTGCTCCAATATGGTGGAAGGAATTCCCCCAAGGCCATCTTCAATTCATCCGAAAGTTCAACCAGTTTCCCACCGTTATCAATAACGGAATCGGTAGCCATAACGCCGGGTCCTCCGCCGTTAGAGATGATGGCTAAGCGTGGCCCCGCGGGGAGATACCTCGAATCTAAAACACTCGCGCAATTGAAGAGATTTTCTATTTCATCTACGTGCACTGCCCCGCACCTCTTAAACGCAGCATCGTACACCTCATAATTACCGGCTAATGCACCAGTATGGGAACGTGCAGCCTTGGCGCTTTCCACGTATTTCCCGGGCTTAAGGACGATGATCGGTTTAGTTCTCGCGAATCCCCTGGTTGCACTAATGAATTTCCTCGCGGAACCTACCCCTTCCATATAGAGGACTATACTCTTAGTGTAAGGGTCTCCGCCAAGATAATCTATTAAATCACCAAAATCTATATTCAACATGGAACCCAAAGAAGCGAACATGCTAAAGCCTACATGTGTGCTTACCGCCCAATCTAATATCGCAGTGCCTAAAGCACCGCTCTGTGAAATAAAAGCGATTTCTCCGAGTTTTGGGTTATTTCTCAAAAAGGTTGCGTTAAGACCAGCGTGAGGTCTGACGAATCCAAGACAATTAGGGCCAAGTATTCGGAGACCGTATTTAGCCTGAAATTGGTTTATTTCATCTTCTAACCTTTCGCCTTCTTCTCCCACTTCTCTAAATCCCGCTGAAATTATAACAGCGCCATCCACACCACTTTGACCGCATTCATCAACTATCTCTGGTACGGTTTTAGCCGGAGTTGCGATAACTGCTAAATCAACATGTTCTGGCACTTCAGTTATGCTTGGAAAACACTTTAGCCCCAAAACGTTTTCTCTGTTTGGGTTAACCGCGTACACATTTCTCATATCCTTGCCCAAAAGAAGATTCTTCGTTAATTGGAGTCCCATGGAACCTTCTCGATCGGTTGCGCCAATCAATGCTACACTCTTTGGATTAAGCAGGTTTCTATTCGGTACATTTCCACCCCAACTACCCAATTTATTAAATTTAATTTGAATACTTACGTATTAATACCTTAACTTCGAATTATTTTAGGGAATATATACCCTGCAAATGCCTTAATCCATGTCCATTACCTTTTTGGGGATTTCAGGTGCCATCTTTCTATGCCCCCATATTGGGGCGTATAGGGGACATAATTTATAAAGATTATATTCTTTTATTTTCCGTTAAATGCTAAAGTAAGGCATTATAGCGCGATTAGTATTTTATGTACCCTATATT
>JAPWVK010000136.1 GCA_029241965.1 Candidatus Methanophagales archaeon | reverse complement strand
TTGCAACAAGAAACTGGAAAGAGGATTTAATTGAGGAATACAAAGTTTCAATCCTTGTTTTCTTAGACCTTTTTGCAACTAACAAAAAGAATTAGATAAACAATTAGTAGATTTATGATTAAAACATTTTATTATTTTTGACCTTGGTTCAAAAAGGTCTATCAAAACATGGATTTATACAAAGTGATCTTCATCCAAATACAAAACTTGATACTGTTGCAAAAAGGTCTAAGAAAACAAGGATTGAAACCAATGCTAGAGATGCTACTGCACTGTTTGTCTGAGCGTTGCAAAAAGGTCTAAGAAAACAAGGATTGAAACTTTGTATTCCTCAATTAAATCCTCTTTCCAGTTTCTTGTTGCAAAAAGGTCTAAGAAAACAAGGATTGAAACCTATCTCTTGATCTTCTGTTCGATGTCTGTTTGCTATGTTGCAAAAAGGTCTAAGAAAACAAGGATTGAAACCAAAGCAGTGCTTTCCTCAAAGCTTTCCGGGCTTTCGTTGCAAAAAGGTCTAAGAAAACAAGGATTGAAACGTTACCATTATCTTTTCCATCAAGCCTGCTTTCTCTGGTTGCAAAAAGGTCTAAGAAAACAAGGATTGAAACCCTCATTGACTTTTTCCTCCATTTTCTTAAGTTTTGTGTTGCAAAAAGGTCTAAGAAAACAAGGATTGAAACCTCTTCTCGCAATTGACGGGCTGCTACCGTGCGTACCTCATGTTGCAAAAAGGTCTAAGAAAACAAGGATTGAAACACTGGAAACATAAACTATCCCTTCTTCTTTTGTTGGTTGCAAAAAGGTCTAAGAAAACAAGGATTGAAACCTGACACAGCCCATCATCACATTTAGCATCTATCACAGTTGCAAAAAGGTCTAAGAAAACAAGGATTGAAACAAAACTTTTTTCGCAAGCGAAAAACCTTTACTAAGAACGCTTACGCCGTTTTTTTTGCTTCGCAAAAAATACAGGTTCTGAAAATCAGTGCAATCTTGTGGTATAATATAAAGATCCAAACATATATTAATCACTAATGTAAAAGGAATAAGGAGGTGAAGCGACCATATGTTGAGGCATTTTACATTGGAATATTGGATAGACGACGATTGGTATATAGGGCGACTGAAAGAAGTTCCCGGCGTTTTTAGCCAGGGCGAATCTCTGGAAGAGTTAGAAGAAAATATTCGTGACGCATACCGCTTAATGGGGGTGGAAGAGATTTCGCACCGAACTATGACGCAGACTAAAGAAATAGGTATAGAATTTGCGAACTAATCAGAAAGGAACTCGGGCTCAAATGATGGCAAGTCGTTTCTCATTCAACTCTTTTAGTAAAACGGGAGTGAGAATAAGATTAAAAATAGACCCTACAATTCTTTTATCTTGTGAATGTCTCTTTCCAGATAATCGAGTGAAAGTTGAACAGGATGAATAACCAGGCGTAGAGTAGCAAATTTACTCCTGGACTTTGGAAAGCGGGTGCATTATAGCGTTTTTGTGTGCCGAGTTGATGCAAAGACACTTGAGAAGATTATTACCATGCTTAAACCTTTCGTAGATGGCAACGATAGCATACGAGTGTATCAGCTTTGCGAATCCTGCGTTAAGAACGTGGTCTTGTTAGGAAAAGGTGAACTCACAGAAGTGGCTAATTTCCACCTGGTGTAACAAACCTTTAAAAAAGGTTTGATCCAAAATTGGCGATGGTCTCCGCAAGTGCGTTTTAATGTCAAGGCTATCGCCAAGATAAATACTTCATCGTACTGGTTATCTCTTTAGAATATGGTTCGATTTGAAAAATATGCGTGCAGAAGAAGATTTTATGAAAACGGGGGATTTCGAGATATACGCACCGAAAAAAATCGCAAGTTTAAAATACTCCGAAGTGCATACGTTAAAAGTGGAAAGGAGGAAAAAAGTTAGGTGTTGCAAAAGCGGTCTACAAAAACAAGGATTGAAACCACCCAATACCATGTACTTGAATTGAGTGTTTTTGGTACGTTGCAAAAGCGGTCTACAAAAACAAGGATTGAAACTCTAATTTGCTGGCTAACTTCTCCCGGTATACGAGAGTTGCAAAAGCGGTCTACGAAAACAAGGATTGAAACTCTTCTATGCTTGCGGCGAAATTATCTAGGGTTTTCGTTGCAAAAGCCGTCTACGAAAACAAGGATTGAAACAAAACTTTTTCGCAAGCGAAAAACCTTTACTAAGAACGCTTATGCAGTTTTTGCTACGCAAAAATAAGGTTCTTTTGGTAAAGCTTTTCTTCTGAAGAAAAGGTTTTGAAACATCAAACCTTTTAGAAAAAGGTTTAAACCAAAAAAGGGTGGGAGGGTTGATAAGGGGGGTCTGGCCCCTTATTGCAAAAGCCGTCTACAAAAACAAGGATTGAAACAATTGATGTTTTCTAATTGGGAAAAACCCAAGCCAATCCTATTGAATAGAAAAAACTCGTGCCAGAGGATGTTTTTTAAAGCGTAAAAGCATAGGTAGCCCCCATCACAAAAAGCAAAAATTGAAGCGGTATTAGGCTATCAATCGGACTTTTTCATCTGAAAAGTTTCCAACTAAGAGAACACTACAGGAGAGTATAACAGGGCTATTCAGCCAATCCGTCTTAATCCACCTACGACTCTGCAATGTTGCTTCACAACTTCGCATACTTCACTTAGGGTGTATTACAAAAAATACGAAGTTATTTATACCTTTATCTATCTACTTATTGCAGGTAAAGAGCAGGAAGGGCGCGATAAATAGGGCAGCGTAACCTTCCTAAAAATGCTCAATTTTGAAATGGAAACATGGAAAAAGTAAAATTTTATCCGGTAAAAGGGTATATAGACTTTCAAAAGGGTGCAACTGCAGATATAGAACGTTTCTGGGAGAAAGAAGCGACTAAACTAGAATGGTTTAAACATTGGGATAAGGTACTCGAATGGGAAGAGCCGTTTGCCAAATGGTTTGTTGGTGGTGAACTCAATGCTTCTTACTTGTGCATAGATAGGCATTTGTATTCCTGGCATAAGAATAAGGTGGCTTTATACTGGGAAGATGAAGCGGGGAATACAAAAGCGTACAGTTATTTTCAACTCTACCGCGAAGTGAACAAGTTTGCTTCCATGCTGGAGAATCTTGGCGTGAAAAAAGGGGACCGGGTGGTTTTATACTTACCGATGATTCCTGAACTCACGATTGCCATGCTTGCCACTGTAAGAATAGGCGCTATCCATACAGTTGTGTTCTCTGGGTTCAGTAGTCAAGCACTGGCAGATAGAATTAATGACACATCAGCAGAGGTGCTGATAGCTGCGGATGTTGGATTACGGCGGGGGAAATACGTTCCGCTTAAACAGATAGTGGACGTAGCGCTAAAGGCTGCTCCTGCCATAAAAAAAGTAGTTGTGATAAAAAGGACGAGCGAGGAGATAAATATGGTGGCGGGTAGAGACCTCTTATATCATGACTTGATAAGGGATGCCGAAGATTATGTTGAACCAAGGCCTATGGAGTCCATGCATCCATTATTCATACTCTACACGTCGGGAACCACAGGTAAGCCTAAAGGTGTCGTCCACTCAACCGGTGGATATTTAGTTTATATTAATTCCACCTACAAATGGGTCTTTGACATATCTGATGAATCGGTGTATTGGTGCACGGCAGATGTAGGCTGGGTGACAGGGCACACATCAATCGTTTATGCGCCGTTACTTCACGGTGCAACCGTTCTTATGTACGAAGGAGCGCCTGATTATCCCCATCCAGACCGATGGTGGGAAATAATAGAAAAATACGGGGTTACAATCTTTTATACCTCACCCACGGCAATCAAAATGTTTATGCGTTATGGTGACGAGCGTATAAAAAGATATAATTTAAGCAGTTTAAAGATACTGGGTTCTGTCGGCGAAGTGATCAATCCAGAAGTATGGGAATGGTACTACAAGAATATAGGCGGAGAAAGATGCCCGATTGTTGATACCTGGTGGCAGACCGAGACAGGAGGGATAATGATCTCTCCCGTACCGGGCATAGAGCTCGTACCGCTTAAACCGGGCTCAGCAACACTGCCTTTACCCGGTATAGATGCAGAAGTAGTAGACGAGGAAGGCAAGCCGGTAGATACAAGTGTGAAAGGTCATTTGGTAATACGAAAACCGTGGCCCGGTATGTTGATGGGGCTTTATAACAACCCTGAAAGGTACAAAGAGGCCTACTGGTCAAAATTCAAAGGGCTGTTTTATACCGGCGATTATGCAATAAAGGACGAAGATGGGTACTTCTGGTTACTTGGGAGGACAGATGAAGTGCTAAAAGTAGCGGGTCATCGGTTGGGTACAGCAGAGGTAGAAGGTGCTGTTATAGGGGCGCCATTTGTAGCAGAAGCGGCGGTAATAGGCAAGCCCGATCCTATAAAAGGCGAGAATATCATCGTCTTTGTAATATTAAAAGAGGGCTACGAACCCGCAGATGAACTGAAAAAGGAGATAGTCAAAGAAGTTCGTAAGCAAATAGGACCCATAGCTACGCCTCAGGAAATTCACTTCGTTGATAAGCTGCCCAAGACGAGGTCGGGTAAGATAATGAGACGTGTTTTAAAGACGATTATGATGGATAAGCCTCTGGGTGACCTCTCAACTTTAGAAGACGAAGCGTCGGTAGAGGAAGTGAAGGCGGTTTACGAAGATTTCAAGCAGATGATGAAAAAGAAGGCATAGAACTATTTTGAGTATTTTAGAGAGGCAAAAAGTAAAAAGCAGTAAAAAATGAAATAGAGGTTAAAACGGGTTATTTCTATTTTTAGCTTGCATAGTTCCTTAACTTGCCTTAACACATGTTCCGCTGAAACGAGCGAATGTCATTGGATACTCGCTTTCAGTATGTCACTTGCTGTTAATATCCCTATGGGAATTTCCGGGGCGGGGCTTACAGAAAGAATCAATAACCTGTGGATATTCAATTCCTTCATAATCCCTGCGGCTTTCCTTAGCGACATTTCCGGGCCTATTGTCTTCACAACGGAAGACATAACATCCTCCGCCGTTGCACTCTCCCAATCCTTGTCGAAAACTTTTACGATGTCAATCTCCGATATGACCCCTACTACCTTATTGTCTGGTGCTGTCACCGCAACGCCCGATACATTCTCATTAACCAGGAATTTTACTATTTCACTTACATGCGTGTCATGCGATACCGTAATAACTCCCCGCGTCATTACATCCCTTACCCTCTTCTCTTTCGATATATCCATTTTTTACCCTCTTTGTTTCAACATGTTATACCATATCTCCAATCAAATAGATACTTAACTATTTAGAGAGAAACGGTACTAAATAACTATCCTAATCATATCTTATAGTATAGCAGGATAAAGTGTGAAGGGGTTTTTATAGATAAATAGAACAAAAGAGAGAAAGGGTAAAGATGAAAGTCCGTGACATAATGAGCCATCCAATCATAACAGAAGATGAAGACACGCCGCTCATCAATGTAGCGAAGGATATGCAAGAGTTGGGCATAGGGAGCGTTGTAATAACGAAGGACGGAAAACCCGCAGGAATTATTACCGAGCGGGACATAGCATTAAAGGTTCTATTGAAAGACAGAA
The DNA here is from genome assembly GCA_029241965.1 of Candidatus Methanophagales archaeon. GTDB lineage: Archaea > Halobacteriota > Syntropharchaeia > Alkanophagales > Methanospirareceae > QENJ01. The sequence continues at coordinate 9,785 of JAPWVK010000136.1, read as the reverse complement.
GAGCAAGTGAGATAAAGGCGAAAGAGGTAATGTCTTCCCCCCTGGTTACCATTGAACCTGAGACATCAGTAGAAGAAATATGTGAAGTCGTAGAAAAGGAAGGCATAAAAAGGATGCCCGTGGTTGAAAACGACGTTCTTATCGGTATTGTAAGCATCAGAAACATACTGACACTAAAACCCGAGTATGTAAGAAGACTTTATCCTAAGGTGCATGTTTTAGCAAGTGGGTGGACGCTTGACAGGCTTGAGAGGTCTTTAAGTGGATGTGAGGTGTTCTTAGCGGGAAAAGAGCGGGAAAAATATACCGCAAGGTTAAAAGAGGTATATAAAGAACTACGAGTGCTTGTAAGCCACTATGTAGATGACAAAGAGCTAAGAGCCATATTTGACAGTTTTGGGGAGTTATATAAGGAAGTTGAGGAGAAGGGAGAAAAGTCAATTGAGTGGCAGAGAAAGAAGTTAGAAGAAGTCTTGAGAAAATTCAGGCATACCACTTGCTGGAGGAAGCAGCAATCAACGTCCAACTTCGCATCGGGGACTTTTCGGTTCCGCGATTATCGGCATGGCACGGGAGGAAAAGAGCTTCGTTTACCCTTTAGAAGAACTCGACCGTTGTGATATAAAAGGTATAAAGCGAAAAGGGTATTAAGGCGTAATACAATATATAAGGTATAAAAGTAAGAGAGGTGAAACAGGGGAGATGAAAGTTAAGGAGATAATGAGCTTTCCAGCAATCACCGAAGAGGAGGAAGCTTCCGTCACTGTAATATTGAAGCACATGGCAAACTCGCGAATAGGCTGTGTAGTGATAACAAAGGAAGGTAAACCCGCAGGGATAACCGTTGACCGTGACATAGCGGCAAAAGTAATGATGAAAGACAGAGACCCAGACGAGGTGAAAGTGAAGGAAATTATGTCATCACCGCTGATTACCGTAGAGGCAGACGCAACTGTGGAAGACGCCTGTGGGCTTCGGCAAGGGCGGGTCTAAGAAGACTACCTGTGATTGATGACGGAGATCTCGTGGGCATTGTTAGTATTCGGAATATATTGACTGGCGAGTCAGTATACGTGAGAAAATATTAATTTTGAGTCAAACACGACTGCGGGATGAAAAAAAAAAACGAAAGATTTATGAATGGCAAAAGATGTTTGTAGCAAAAAGGAAGGAGAAAGAAAAAGATGGCGGGATTATTAGAAGTTAAGGATGTAATAACCTATCCAGCAATCACGGAAGATGAGGACGCTTCGGTCGCTATTGTCTCGAAGTGCATGAGAATGTCGGGATTAGGAAGTGTGGTGATAACAAAAGGTGATAAACCCGTAGGGATAGTTACTGACCGTGATATAGTGATAAATGTGATAATGAAGAATAGAAACCCCGATGCGGTAAAAGCGAAAGAGATCATGTCCTCCCCTTTGGTGACCATCGAGGCAGACGCATCACTTATGGGGGCCTGCAAGCTTCTGTCAGAAAAGGGCATAAGAAGACTGCTTGTGATTGATGACGGAGAACTCATGGGCATTGTAACACTTAGAAATATACTGACCAGAGAACCACTGCACGTGAGGAAATATTTATTTTAGCGCGACAATTATAAATGCTATCTCAAATAAGTAAGCAAGTAAGTAAAAAGAAGGAGAAAAGAGAAATGGCGAGGGAAGTGGAAATGTTAGAGGTTGGAGATATAATGACTCCAAAAGTAGTCACAGAAGACGAAGACGCACCGGCCACTAAAATATCGAAGGCGATGGAATTGACAGGAGTAGGAAGTGTGGTGATAACAAAAGGCGGCAAACCCGTGGGAATAATTACAGACCGTGACATAGCGCTAAAAGTAACAATGGAGGATAGAATACCAAGTGAAATCAAAGCGAAAGAGATAATGTCCTCTCCGTTGATAACAATCGAACCGGATGCACCTCAGGAGAGAGCGTGCGTGCTTATGGCAGAGAAGGGCATAAGAAGGCTGTTAGTGATGGACGATGATGAACTCGTAGGTATCATTTCAGTTAGAAATATACTGACAAGAAACCCCGCGTGTATTAAAACGGTTTATCCCACGGAATGAGCTTTGGCAACTAAAACATATGGTAGGCACAATCTGAATGTAAAAACCAAAAGTTATTAATATACTTTAGGCTATAACGAACATAAGGAGGTGATAGAAGAAGATGTTGTTCATAACATGCGTGAAAGTCAATCCAGGCATGGTGAAGGAAGCAGGAGAATTCGGGGACAAAACACTTAAAAATCCGCCTAAGGGCGTCAAGTTCCTGCAAGTGTATCATACGCTGGGCAGGTATGATGCCCTATGGATTTACGAGGCGGAAGACGCAAAAGTGATAGAAGATTTCCTTCACGATAGCAGGGCAGTCGCAACAACCGAAACATGGGTTGCGTTTGCGCGGGAGATATAAGTTTGTGTCCCAAACTCTCCCTTTTTTATTTTTTAAATGTCTAAAACACACCCCTTACTAATTATGAAAGGGAAGACAACGCAATGATCGTAGCGATAGCGAGCGGGAGAGGCGGCACAGGGAAGACCACGGTAGCCGCGAATCTTGCCCTGACCGGATGTTCAATTGGTATATTGCAACGTAGAGGCGCCTAATTCGCATATCTACATTAAACTGAAAACAGAGGAGGTAAAATCTGTGCATACGTGGATACCCGAAGTAAATGACGATTTATGCGATTAGTGTGGAAAATGTGCTTCCGCATGTGTGTATAACGCCCTCGTTGTGCTGCCAAAATAAGTCATGGCTGTGAGCGGGATGCGATTGCACGGAAAGAACGAGTTTCCGGCTATGCTTTTATCTCAGAAACGAATTATGGATGTGACCCCCCATTTTGGGATTGCATCCATTGTTTGCATCAACAAATACGACATTAATGTGAAGAATGGTAAGACGATTACCGGATTTTGTCTGCAACGTGAAGTGGCGGTTGTTGGATGATTCCATATGACTCGTAGTCACGGAAGCGATGGTCGCAGCTAAGCCCGTGGTTGAGTTCTTGGAGGAGGGTGCGGTATCGGATGCGATAAAGGCGATAGAGACTGCTATAAATCGTTGCGAATGAGAAATTTTCATGTTCAGGAAAGACTCTTCGTTCAAAAGAGCCTTCAGAAATAGAATTCCTTTACAGACTCCGGCTTCTTTGCCAACAGGTCTCGAATACTAACAATGCCCACGAACATCCCTTTTTCAACCACTGGCAGTCTCTTTACGCGCTTCTCCGCTGCGAGCTTGCACACCTCATCTATTGATACTTCTGGCTCGACGGTTACCACAGGGAATGCCATTATTTCCTTTGCTTTTACCTCGTTCGCCATCCGGTCCTTTAATAGGACTTTCAATGCTAAGTCGCGCTCAGTAATAATTCCTGCGGGTTTTCCTTCTTTTGTTATAACTACACTCCCTATTCCGAACTCGTCCATATCTTCCGCTATTTTCGCGACCACCGTCTCTTCGTCTTCCATGATGATCGGACGTGTCATTATCTCTCTAACTTGTGTCTTCCCTCTTTCACCTTTTTTATCTGTTTTAAATAAAAAATAGGGGACTACCGAACTGACCCCCTGTTTACCTCTGCTTGCTAAAACATGCACTTCGGGATAAAATCTTTTTACATATTCTGACTTCTTCGTCAATATGTTCCTAACACTTACAATACCAATGAGTACATCATTTTCAACCACCGGCAGCCTTTTCATACCATTCTTTTCCACGAGCTCACATGCTTCTTCAACGGACGTTTCGGGCTCGATGGTAATCAAGGGGTAAGACATTATCTCTTTCGCTTTTACCTCGCTTGCCTTCCTATCATTTAATAGAACTTTTAATGCTAAGTCGCGCTCAGTAATAATTCCTGCGGGTTTTCCTTCTTTTGTTATAACTACACTCCCTATCCCCTGTTCTGCCATATCCTTCGCTATCTTAATGACCAACGCCTCTTCATCTTCAGCGATTAGTGGATGGGTCATTATCGCTCTAACTTTCAGCAAATCAACTCGCTTATGTTGATATTCCGTGCCCACCAGGGGCTCTACACCCTCACACACATACAGAGTGAATTCCTGAAATATAGTCGTTCTCTTATGCCCGGTTTCCAAAAACTCCTCATCTGCAGCCAGATCAAAATCAAGTTCATATCTTCCAGGACCTGGCGGTATGAACTCTAATATTGCCACGTTGCCCTTGTGGGTCGCAGTATATTTTCCCAAATATTGCTTACCCGTATAAGCGGTCTTGAAAAGAGAACGGAATTCCATAAATGACCTATCCTCACGGAACAAGCAATTTCCCGCGCTATCTGCGATTGATATCCTGTATTTGTTGAATTGAACTCCAAGAGAGGGGTCATAATCGTACCACTTAACCGTTTCGCTAAACCTGAAAATAATCCCTACTCTGCACCATTTCTGAGCGGTTGTTATATCAAAAGAGCTGGAAATCTTTACCTTTCCATTCTTGTTATTACCTTCAAACCTCGCCACTTCCCTTTCCGCGTTTCTCTTAGGTTTCAGAAAGCCCGCGACAACCAAGACTCCTATGACTCTCAAAAACGAAATTAAACTACCTCTCCGCCAGTTCATACTTCTCTCTGCGTCCTATTATATATCTTTATTTGTTAGCTATTAAAAAGGAAAAGAAATTAAAAGTTTTGTTTATCCTTTCAGCACGCCTTTGTAGACTTTCTTTAGTCCAAATTCCTATCTATTATTGCTCTTTCGTGAAAAGCTGTGTGATCTAGGGGCTTAACTACGACTCAACGTAAATAATGACATATAACAGCATATTTTCGACACTGATTTACGCAGATTACACGGATTGTGTTTGTTTAGCTAACCACAGATTACACAGATTTACACGAGAAATATTAATATGGATCCGGCTTAAGCACTCTATTGGTTTTTTTTATCCCCTGCTAACCCTAAATTCTTTGCTAATCTCGTGGAATCTCGTGGTTTTTTCGATTAGCTATATCACTGATTTATATTTCATCCATTATTCCGAGAATGATTTTCCCGTCATCATCTGCGTTAATCTGTGTCCATCTATATACTTTTTACAAGTCTTTACTTTTGATGGGCTATACTCAACCTCTCCGTGCTGGCACTGTATAATCCTCGTATGCCGTTACTAAATGCTTTGCTAATAGTATTGTCGTGCAATAAAAGATTACTAACATGACATATCTCATATCCCGGAAGACCAACTCCAGCGGCTGCGAAACGTACGTTTCCGTTGCCACACCCATAATTTGGGTTATTAGTCCATACCATCTCATTCCATAGTAAAAAACAGCATAAACGTTTATTACACCTAAACCAAGTGCCACAGACTGGATGGCTTTTGTTAAATCCGGCTTGTGTTTCACTTTCACGGACAGCGCGAATAAGTAACCAAAGAGGAACCAGCCGATTATGATGAGTGAAATACCCGAAAGCGTGCTTTCCCAGAAGGTAACATTATTGTCTATGGTTATAACCAGCCGCCATAAAATCGCCACCGCTATTATCGCCACTAAAGTTAGTTTATGCGTCATCAATCTGAATATGGCTTCTTTTATATTCTGCGCACGCTTCTTCGGTCTTTCTTTTATTAGCAATCTGTAATTTTCTTCCATCCCATTTAGATACCGCGCCGAGCCAATTACTATGCAATAATACATCACGAAGATAACATATCTCAAATCCCGATAAATGAAATCCCGCGGTACCGAAATTTCTACACGCAGTAATCCATACCATCTCAATCCATAGTAAATCGCAATATAAACATTTAGCACAAGAAGGCTAAAGGCAATACCGCGATAAATCCTATTCGTTACCGGCCAGTCCGTAGGTTTCAGGGACATAGAATACATGTAAGTGAAGAGAACCCAGCCAATTATGAACAGACTTACGCCAGAACACACACTTTCACAGAAAGTTATCTTTTCATCCGAGCTTACGACTGCTCGCCATAAGAATGCTATACCTGCTATTACTATTAATACTCGTTCGTCTGTTACCGCCCTAAATATGGATTTTTTCATGATAGATAGGGAAATAGGGAACAGCCAAATAGGGCAATATTGGCTATTGCCTACTTGGCTATTCTAAGCGGACTCTCCTTTCTTAATCAGGTATTCACACTCTTCAGATGCTCGTTCCAGATACTTGGCTAACACTATTGTTGTGCAATAAAAAATCACTAACACAAAATATCTTATATCGCGAAAGATAAAATCCAGTGGTATCAAACTTTCTTCGGAACCTGTGAGATATATTAATTTATACCACCTCATACCGTAGTAAACGATAGCATAGATGTTTACCGCCAATAGAGCAAGGGCATAGCCATGATATATCTTTGCAACGGTTGGCCGAGTTGTTCTTACTGATAATGAACTTATGTACCCAAGGAGAATCCAACCCAGCATGATCAGAGCCATTCCAGAGCACATACTCTCCCACAGAACTATTTGTTTGTCGAAACTTATGATTGAACGCCATAAAAACACTAGACCTAATATCACTATTACTGACCGTTCATCAGTCAAAATACTGAATATTGCTTCGCTCGCGCCCTCTTTTCGCCTCTCAGGCATATCTTTGGTCACTAGCATGTAATTATCGTGCATCTTTTGTAGATGCCCCGTCGCCCATATTATTCCACAATACGCCAGCACTAACATGGCGTATCTCACATCCCTAAGCAGATAATCCTGCGGCACATAAACCTCAGTTTCTGCCATTAATCTATGCCATCTCTGCGCATAGTAAATAAGAACATAAAGATTCAGGGCGCATACGCTAATGGCAATCCCCTGCGCCATCTTGTTCGAGATTATCCAGCTCGTCTCTCGCTTGGACAGCAGATAGAGATAACCGAAGATAAACCAGCCCAGTATGATAAGAACAACACCTGAACTGACACTTTCCCAAAGCGCTATCTGTTTGTCAAGGCTTATAAACAGCCGCCATAAAATCGTTACAAGTGCTATCACACCCAACGTGCGCCAATCCATTATTATCTCTTCTAATTTTCCCGTTGTGCCCATTTTTTCCTTAAGTTCCTATCCCTTATTATCCCCTACTTTATAAACTCTGAATGAACGAAAGGTATATAAATATATTTCTATTTTTTTTCTGCTCTTACTTTTTGTTTTGGATGTGTTACCTTTGCAAATTGACGGACGAAGGAACAGAAGGTAAAATTAAAGGTAGTTTGTATAGAGACATTTGAGCGATGTGAGCGTGATCTTCTCCCTCTCGGGGTCAATAAAAGCAAGTAAAGTCTTTTCTGAGAGCAGGAAGAAGTCGTCACCACATTTCGCCCTTATCTCTTCTATGCTCTTGTTGTCGAGATATATCCGCTTCCCTCTTTCATTCCCCGCATATGCTGAACAGAAGCTATAAGTTCGATAATCTCCTTCCCCTTGTCCTCTGGCTCGTTCTCTTACTCTTTCCCCGCTCTTTCTCTGATATATTATCTTCTTCCTTCATACATGACCTTCCCGGAAAAGGACGCATTTTTAGTTTCAGCTCAAGTTTCCTTTAAACCTCTTCCACATAAAAATAAAACCCAACCCCAATTTAGAAATAGAAATCTTTTACATACTCTGGCTTCCTTGTCAACAGGTCACGAATACTTATAATGCCTATGAGCACTCCATTTTCCACTACCGGTAGTCTTTTTATACGTTTCCGCGCAGCGAGCTTGCACGCTTCATCCTCCAACGCTTCGGACTCTATGAGGACCAGCGGGGAAGACATTATCTCTTTCGCTTTCACTTCGCTCCCCCTTTTATCCTTCAATAGCACTTTTAATGCTACGTCCCTCTCAGTAATAATCCCTGTAGGTTTACCTTCCGATGTTATCACTACGCTTCCTATCCCCAGCTCTTCCATATCTTCCGTTACTTTAGTAACCGCCGTGTTCTCATCTTCTGTGATGATTGGTCGGCTCATTATATCTCTAACTTTCATCTTTCTCTTACCGCCTATTCTAATATACAGTTAAAATTAAAAAATAAAAAAGAGAGTGATTTGGCACTCCCCTTATCTCTCAAATGCAACCCACGTTTCCGTTGTTGCGACTTCCCTGCTCTGATGAAGAAAATCTATTATCACTTGTGGGTTTTCCGCTTCGTAAATCCATATCGCGTCATACCTACCCAGCGTGTGATATACCTGCAGGAACTTAACGCCCGCAGGCGGATTCGCAAGTATTTTGTCACCGAATGCCCTCGCGTCCTTCACCATACCGGAATTTACTTTCACGCCTGTCATGAATAACATCTGGTTCACATCACCTCCATGTCAATATAATAGTTGCAAGAGCTATAAAAAACTTTCTACTAATGACACGGTCACACCAGAAAGTCTTCTGAAATCAAAGTATGAGTTCAAACCGAGGAGAACCTACCGGAATCTACGCATATAACGATGCTCCACGAATTTCTTCAACAGGTATGCGCCGACGGTAACTACTTTTCCCGCGAAATATATCACTGCTTTATCATCACCGAGCGAAATAAGCGCCCTTGGATTCTGTATCGTGTTCTTTGGGCGGTAGCTCTTCAATCTTTCACCTTTTATCGCCCTTACTATATTTTCCGCGGCTACTTTACCCTGCCCTTCCGCTTCCTCGACATTTTGCCCGGAACTACCACTATCAGACACGAAATATGCCGTATCGCCTATCGCAAATATCGTCTCATGCTCCGGCACGCGAAGATAGGAATCCACTTTTAGCCAGCCTTTTTCCTTTGGGAGGTCGAATTTCTGCAGGAGGCGGTTTGGTTTAATCCCCGCAGTCCAGATAATAATATCGTATGGGCGTTTCTTCCCGCCCACGAATAAAATCTCGTCATCGCCTACTTCTTGCACCGCTGTTTCTGTCAATATCTCAACGCCTCTACCAGAAAGGCTTTTTCGTACAGAGTTAGCCAAATTCTCGCTGGTAAAAGCAGGTAAAACCAGTGGCTGCATCTCCACGAGACATATTCTTGCCGATGCGCTTTTAGCCTCGAAATAATCAACTAATTCACCGGCAACTTCTACTCCGGTCAACCCGGCACCAATAACCGCTACATTTACTTTCTTTGAATAATCGAGTGTATCAAGCGTTTCTTTTGTACTTCGTGCATCCTCCAGGGTATTGACGGAATATGAGTGCTCTTCCGCACCGGGAATACCAAAAAAAGTTTGTTCCGCACCTACGGACAGCACGAGATAGTCATACGGAATCTCTCTTTCTGCTGTACCTGTCTTCACTATTTTAGCCGTAAAATCAATAGTTACGATTTCTGCATTTATGAATTCTGCATTTATGCTCGCAGCCAATTTGTTTAAATCTGCTGATAGCTCTGCTGGGCTTACTTTATCACTTAAAATCTCGGGAAGTGCCGCCAGATATTCAAATCGTGTTCGGCGGTCAATCATAAAGATTTCGAGTTCTTTTGAGCGTTTTCGGAGCTCCTTTGCGGCTTCCAGACCGGCAAAGCCGCAGCCTAATATGACAATTTTCATGGTGATAAGTTCCTGGTGTTTGTTTCGCTAATCACAAGAATACACAACACATTTCCTTTTTTACAAAATACTTTCTTTTAGAAAAAGAACCTGTGCTAAGAAAACAAAAATAACGTTTTTAGTCAAGGTTTTTACCGAAGGTAAAAAAGTTGTTGGTAAAGCTTTTCTTTCTAAAAAATGGTTTGTGGTAAAAGAAAAGCAAAATATGTTCTGGTCGTATTTTTGATTTATTTTCATCCTGACAGCATGCATCCTA
>JAPWVK010000135.1 GCA_029241965.1 Candidatus Methanophagales archaeon | reverse complement strand
TATCTCTATATCAATAACAACATATAAACTTTACTTTTTTAGCGTTTTAGATAGCAATTTGCGCATCTTTTTTCCCATGATTTATTTCATCATCTTCCGCCGATTATGTAATCCCTTAATTATTTTCTTTAGGGGGGGGGGGAGTTTTTCAAAATTCTCATAGGATTGACACCGGGATATGCGCCAGACCTGTTTGGTTATCTGTTTGGTAGTATTCTAACAGTCCCTACTTCGGACCTCATCCTGATGCTGTGCTTGAACGCAGTTATAATCGCAGTGGTGCTTGCATTACACCGCGAATTTCAAGCGATTTCTTTTGACGAAGAGTATGCAACTGTGGTTGGTCTTCCTGCAGAGCGGTTATACCTCATTCTGTTATGTCTTGTTGCATTGACTGTGGTCGTATTGATACAGGTAGTGGGTGTCATCCTGATCATTGCGCTTTTGACTATACCCGCTGCGATGAGCAGACGGTTCTCGCATCGGTTGAGTAGCATGATGTTCCTTTCTGTATTTATTTCTGCGTTCGTAACTATCAGCGGGTTATTTCTGTCTTATGCGTTTAATTTGCCGGTCGGGTGCCACAATTGTTTTGGTCGCAGGAATTGCGTTTATTGTTGCTTCGGTTTCATAGTTCGGTTGGCACGGTCTAAAAAACCCGTGATTTGTCACCGCGGAGACCGCATGGGACACAGAGTTTAAGATCGGTTCAATCCACGCTTGGGTGTTCTGATGCCTCTTGTGTTCTCCGCGCACTCTGCGGTAAAACTTAAGGATATAGTGATTTTAGAGGAAAATTTGAGAGTACCAGTTCGGTTGAGAATTGAGTTAATGCATGTATAGGGATTCTTTGCTGTGAGTGCATAATACACAACAGACTTTTGCGTATCTTCCCTCCTTTCCCCCTCTTTCCCTTCTTAGTCCCAAACGTTTTTTGCCATAAACACTCAACACGAAACAGACGTTATATGAATACGGTCCAGGTGTCTGTCAAGAACATGTGTTTTTAACATATGTTTTCATATGGTTAGTTGTGGTACCTGTATCGCAGGAGGGTAAAATGAAAAAACCCATAGCATTAGTGATTACGGCATTGATAGCGCTTGTTTTAGTTACACAAGTGCACTACCTTTGTCTGTTGGAATTTGCGCAACTACGGACGGTGACCAACAAGGAGGCGGAGCTGAAGTACTCATGCAGCTCTGCAACATAATTATCTTACCCTTTAAAAATGTAACTCTACCTATACAAAATAACCAACCGAAAAACAGTACTCAAAAACTGGAAGCGTTTGTAGTATCATGAAAACATCTCCGCTGTTGATACACGAGAGGCATGAATTCATTGAACTATAATAACTCTGAAGCCAGAATCTAATCTTTACGCGGAACCTTATGCAACTAAATAGTCTTGCTACCTGTGAATTGTGGCCCAAAGCCAGCCACCAAAGCGACAAATATTAATACACAAAAGCCAACAATTGCCCCCCCACTCCGGCTTCAACCGCTTTCGCATGGGACATTACACCTTTTGGCGTCGTAACGATTAACATACCAAAATCTCTTGCCGGTAAAAACCGCTTCTCCCAACTCTCGAATTCCCTCGTACGAACATAAAACCGCGGCTTTATCGCATTGCAATCGTTTATCTTACCCCGCAGCTTCACCTTGAATATCCCTGCTTTTCCATCTTCTTCGTGCTCAAACTCCTCTATGTAGCCCCCTTCTTGCATTACACTCAGAACGTTTCCTATCAGCTTTGAGGCAGGCTTTATACTGCATTCCATCTTTCCTACTCTTTCTATATTCTTTATATGCGAAAGTGCATCCGCAAGCGGGTCATTTAGTGCCATTTTTACTCCTTTTTATTATTAATTTTCCTTTTGGTTGTATATAAAGTATCATATTTCTTTGGTAAAGCTTTCTTTTTAAAATAAAGGTTTTAGTTGAACTTCTTAAACCCTATTTCCCGTGCTATCTCCCTGAAACACTGCCTGCACAGATAAATTCCATATTTACGGACCAATCCTCTTTGCCTACCGCATCGCCTGCAGGCGTTTGCGCCCCTTCCAAATCTCTTATTCGTATTTCTCTCCATTTTGACCTTATCTCTCCTTTACTTCTCCCTTTCCACGAAATATTCCGCCATAGCCACCATCTTCTCTCTTATCGCCTCTCTACCTTTACCTTTCAGGTCTATTTGCCTTAGCGCTTCCGTTCCTTTGCGCAGATATTTCATCGCTATATCCTCTGAGTATCTTATAGAACCATACTCTTTGAATAGATTAATCACTTCTTCTATTTCTTGTTTATCATAATTCTGGAAACAGCTATATATCTTCTCTTTTTCTGATGCCGTGCAGTGTTCCAGACAGTTAATTAATAGCAAAGAAGGTTTCCCTTCTGAAATATCTTCCCCTATCATCTTCCCATATTTCTTCACTTCGCCCTCTACATTGAGAATATCATCTCTTATCTGGAATGCCACCCCTATATACTCCCACGCAACGCCCAACTCCTCTGCTACTTCATGCGGCGCGCCGCCCGCGATAGCACCACATTTAGCGGAAACCGCAAAGAGTTTCGCCGTCTTTCGTCGCAGCACCTCTATTACTTCGGACTCGCTCATTTCGCGTTTATCCTTAAATTGGAGGTCCATCGCTTGCCCTTCTAAAAGCACAATACTCTGTTCCGCAATCTCTTCAAATATACTCCATGCACATTCCACACCCAGCAATCTCTTGTTCGGTATCAGCGCTTTATAGCACAGCGCGTATAGCCCATCCCCGGCGTTCACCGCGATAGGAAGCCCATATTTTAGGTGCAGTGTGGGTTCTCCACGCCTCAGCTTGCTATCGTCCTCTATGTCGTCATGAACAAGCGAGAAATTATGGAAGAACTCGATACATACCGCAGTTGGTACCACCTTTTTTATATCGCCCCCGACCAGTTCACAAGCCATAAAGCATAAAGAAGGTCTTAACCTCTTCCCACCACGACCCAACAGGTCTATTATCGGCTCATAAAGCGAATCCTGCTCGCACTCACCCAAATACGTTTTATACGCATCTTCAAAAATATTTGTGTAGTTCTCGATGTTCATGTTGTGGTTATTGGATTTCATCACAATTTAATTATACCCTTTTGAATTAAAGCCTTTTTTAAAAAATGGCAGTTTATTGCGAAGTAAGCACTTTGCTCAAGTCTTCATGGAACCGTATCAACAGCTTCGCCAGTTCGTTCTCCTCGTTTACCGTGAAAGTTATTATTTGCTTGCCCATTTTCCCCTTTTTCACGATATTTCGCGCTAAAATCGGCTCCATCACTCGTGCTACGCTGGAATGAGAAAGCCCGGTCCCCTCGGCAATTCCAGACAGATACGTTGTCGTGCCACGAGTTTTTATTAAATATTCCAATACCACAAGTTGTGCGTTTCTTCCGAATACCTTTTCGAGTTCATCCATGTTTTATAGTAAAGTTTAGCGGTGAATAGTTAAATGTGTTTGTATTTGATGTAACATGCAGTTGATCTTTTCAGTTTATGAAAAAGCCATACCCTCAAGTTCCTCCTTGATAAACGCATCCATTGCCTTGCAGTAGCCATGCGTAGCGGTCCCCACGGTATGCAGTTCTTTTGGCGCGAAAGCTCGTGAGTATGTACGCTGTGCACTATCATATGGGATGATCGTGTCGTTCAAAGAATGAATCATCACGAATTTCCGCGGTGGTATTCCACTAAGATATGTGCCGGGGTCAATTGAACGGTAAAACCGAATCATATTAGGGTCGTTCAGTTGCCCGGTAGCAATTGCGGAATCCACATTGTAGCCACACGTGCTGATGGCAATCACACCTCGCGCCTTCTGGTCGAGCGCACACGCAGTTATCGCAAATCGGGCACCATTGCTCTCGCCGAGATATACGATACGTGCAGGGTCTATCCCTGACTGCGTTCGCAAGACCTCGGCAGCAACAAGTGCATCGTGCACCATTTTGTGTTCAGTCGGCTCTTCGCCATTCAGAAACATCCTCAGGTCGCTTTGCACATCAATACCGCCTAAATTGCGCTGGTCTATTGCGATGCTTGCGTAGCCCAAACCACATAAGTACTTTGCAAGTCCCTGTTCGCCCTCTTTTGTTACTGTTGCTCCCGGTAGTAAAACGACACCCGGAACGTCTTTCTCACTCTTTGGCATCCTCAGTAGTCCCGCTATTTGCGAGTCCCGACTCGTAAACACGACCTCGTAAAGTGTGTGATTAGCCCTAGTTTTAAGCGTTTTCAATTGATATTCGCATTCCGGACTGTTGCGATATTCCAGCAGCCCTTCGTTGGACACATCCCAGTCCGGCTTCACGCAACCAGAAATAAATATCGAGGTGCCCACCACTGCTATGATTAGCCCCACAGCAAACAACCGTTTCACCATGCAGCAATTCACCATCATTCACGTTACCTTGATTTTTGACGATGCTTTACATCATAACAATCTTCATCGTCGCTTCCGCGGGTATATCATTCTCTTTGCACACGGCAATAGCGCAGAGGTTTCTTATCTCTATCTCCTTAAGGTAAAGATAGCCTATTATCATGCCAATGTTGATAGGATAACCACGCGAAGTGTCTCTTACAGACGCAAAAAAATATTGCCTGAGGGCATTCTCAAAAGTGATAAGTGAGTTCTCCGCCTCATAGGACGAAAACGTATCGGACAATACGCCCTTATATGCTGAAGCCGGCAGTAACTGTATGGCTGAGTTCACAGTCTCCGCGGCAATCGAATCTTTCATCGCATCTGCATTGTAATCAAAAGCATACGTGTATGGCAAGAAGTATTTTCTCATCTTTTCTTCCGCTATCCCTTCTGACTTGCACCGCAGCATGGTCATGATATTTGCAATGTCAAACTCTATCCCTACTATTTTCTGTACTATTTCTTTATCCGTCCCTCGCAACCGCTCTGTCTTGTGCCATATAGCACCAAAGAGCTCCTCGTCAAGGACATTCTCCAGAACAAATAGCTTTTTGCCTTCTTCATATTCTGGCAACGCTTCTTCCAATACGTGCTTGTAGGGGTCATCTAATCGCTTTATTATGCCTTCCATCGAGTCCGCATCTGCTAATCTGCTTATACCGCGTCTGAAGAAGCCTTCGACAGGGAAGAACATAGCTACTTCGGTAGTTCCCACCGCTTTAGCACGGATAACCGCCTTCAGATTTTTTACCTCCAGCCGCCTGAGTATTTCCTCAAAAATAGCGCTTATTACGCCATCCGTTGATCTAATCACCATTAGGTACTGGTCTATTAGTTCTTCCTTCAGCGCTTTCTCTATCCCCCTTGCGTTTACCTCTGTCAAACCCTCTTTCGTTAATTTCTCTTTATACGCACTGCCCACCAGTAAAGGCATAAAATCTTCCCTTCGTGCATCTACAAGTTCTTTCAACCTTCTCTCATCAAAGAGTTCGCTCATCCTCGCCCTTATTCTCGCATACGCATACGCATAATTTGATACACTCATCTATCTTTGCCCCCTTTCACCACACCACACTTCCATTACTCTTTCCCTGGCGACTTTTAACGCTATGGGGCTGCGGAGATTTGAACTCCGGTTACCAGCTCCCCGAGCTGGGAGGATAACCTGGCTACCTTACAGCCCCCATGTTCATGATTCTGGTTTACTTATCTGATTATTTGTTTTTTCTTTCCTGCCTTAATACTTCTCTAAACTCAGATTATAAATATAATGCAGAAATAAAAACAGAACAATGCCGAAGAGAATGCAATTAACCGCAGTAGAAGGAGTTAGAATCGGAAGAGGCATGAGCGTAGATGAGCTGGTGAGGGAGTTGGGAGGCTGCGCTTTTGGTGCGGGTAGATTAGCCCAAGCAGTGGACATATACGAAGAGATGCTAAAAGAAGAGACGACGAAATTCCTCGGCATTGCTGGCGCATTGGTACCCGCAGGGATGCGAAATGTAATAGCACAGATGGTTCGTGAAAGATACGTAGATGTTGTGGTAACGACGGGCGCAAACCTCGTGCATGATATTATTGAAGCACTTGGCGATCATCATTATAAAATCGAAGAGTCTGCAGCGAGTAACACGGTTGATGATGCGTGGTTACGCGGGCAGGGGGTAGATAGAATATACGATGTGGTCGTGCATGATGAGGCGTTCGCAAAGTTAGAAGATTTTGTAAGGGGTGTCTTTGACAAACTTGATTGTAGTGGGGATAAGCGTCATAGTATAAGAGAACTGACAAAAGCGATAGGCGAAAACCTCTCGGACCGTAATTCGATACTGAGGAGTGCGGTGGATAGCGAGGTCCCTATATTCTGTCCCGCGATTGCCGATTCTATGATTGGACTCCATGCGTGGATATATAAACAAACGGAAGCGTTACATGTGGATGCATTCGCGGATATGAAGGAATTGATTGACATCTTCTGCGAGGCAAAGCGTACGGGTGCGATAATTCTTGGCGGTGGTGTGCCTAAAAATTTTATATTCCAGACTGCTTTGGTAGCTCCACCACGCGAAGAGGGGCGAGAAGGATTCGACTATGCTATTCAGATAACCACAGATACGCCGGAGAATGGCGGTTTGAGCGGTGCAACGTTAGATGAGGCGAAATCATGGGGTAAAATAGGCGTAAAAGCAAAAACAGTTACGCTCTATTCTGATGTTACGATAACGTTACCAATAATCATGGCTGCGCTGCAAACAAGAATAAGCTGACGGAAGCGTTATTATCCGAGGCAAGAAACTCAGGGTTCATAAAGATGTGAGAGGAATTGATATTCCGAGATACCGTATTTGACGAAAGAAAGACACTTTCGTCATTGTTTACGCTCTCAAACAAGAAGGCGTATGGTTAAGCCAGAAGAAACAATCACTGCTTAAATATTCGAAAGAAGTTTGTTTTGCTAACCGCCGATTAAGAAGGAGGCGGTTGCCCGCCCCTCCTCATCTCAGAACGGTACGTGAGACTTTCACCTCATACCGCTCAAGCATCTCATAACCTTTTCAGTATCGGGCAGCAGTTCCGAAAGTTAAAGT
>JAPWVK010000134.1 GCA_029241965.1 Candidatus Methanophagales archaeon | reverse complement strand
TGTATATATCTATATCAATAACAACATATAAACTTTACTTTTTTAGCGTTTTAGATAGCAATTTGCGCATCTTTTTCCCCATGATTTATTTCATCATCTTCCGCCGATTATGTAATCCCTTAATTATTTTCTTTAGGGGGGGGGAGTTTTTCAAAATTCTCCTATGTTTGTGGGAGTTGTGTTGTTATTGTTATTAAATTCCAGCGCTTGCGCTGGTGTACCGGTGGGGGTAAGGGGAGAGGCTCCCCCTAGGAAAGAAAATCTGAAGAATGCAAAAAAGTGTGTGCAAAGCCAAAAAGAGGTAAAAAATGAGAATTGGGAAGCATTACGAGAAGAAAAAGAAGAATGGAAGTATTATTATACTTCTTTTCATATCCATTTAATAGGCTACATAGACCATATGGAACCACCAGAGGCAGATGAAAAGTTTGGCTATAAGGTGATTATGGAAGATGGTCACGTGGTGGATTTTCTACATAAATCAAAGCGCCGGAAGCATTTAAGAAGAGCTGTACGCTATTTCTTAAGTCATACCGGCTATCTTTTTCGGATGTCCAGGCGGGATGGATTCTCATCGATGGTTCGGGACATGTTCAAATAACGCTTTTAGTTTAACAGAGGAAGAAATAGAAGCGATGGAAAGCCCCTTAAAACCGAGAGGTTGTTTATTATGCTGTCCGCTTATAAATGTGTATATATGTTTTGAATGCTATGATCGTGATATAGAAGCTGGTTTTGATCCTCCAAAATATGAAGATGAACTTTTAATAGTTCGCGATGGTGGAATTCCGGAAGATGCTGGAATGTTTTTGGTAAAATACGAAAATGATGAATGGGAAATATAATCTAAATGAGACAACCTTAACTTTTAAACTCGAGATGAACGTTTTCGTGTTATATTTCATCACGGTAAGTATAAAAAATCGCTTTGATCCTCAATCTACCGAAATGATTTATTAATTTCCATATAAAACACTTTCCGCAATGCGGGTATTCGGGTCCTTTTTTGGACAATTAGCTTCATGGATTTTCGCTCCTTTTACTGTTTTAAACGATTTTCCACAATACTGACATTTTGCCGTCATTCAATCACCTCCATATTTTTTAAAAAGCTTATATATCTATGCTTAAAAAGATGTCTGCGATAGCATAATCCTAAAGTCTGATTATTGGGCGAATGGGCAATCTTTTTTGAGATGCATCTCAAATCGTCATCTGTTAAGAGTGAGACTTATAGTGTAAGACAAAAAAAATCAAACCCATCGATAATACGATAATTCCAGAAGCTACTGTGATGACCGCGAGTCTTATACTGCCATCAATCTGTCCATGACCTACTGATATAATAAAAAGACCCACAGCGGCAATTAAACAAATGAGTGCATACAAAACTCGAGATTTTTTCTCATCCACCATTTCACGTTTTATTTCTTTTACACATTCTAAAATTTCATTCAATGAATCTTTAATATCTTTTTCATCATCTATTTTTTTGTTTGGTTTATCCATCTTTGGCTTATCTAAAATCACGTCCTTAATTCCCCCGGGTCTGAGTTATAACATCCGTGCAACTTCATCTTGCGCTTTTTCTATTTCACGTTGCGTTTTTTCTTGCCCTTTTAATATTCGTATATGCAGGGGCATTTCGGGACAATTAGCTTTATGGATTCTCATTCCTTTTACAGTTTTAAAATATTTTCCGCAATATGGACATTTTGCCGCCATTCTCTTACTTCCTATATTTTTAAATTTTATGTAGTTTCCTTTTATATATAAATATTTACCAACTATTGATATTCGTAAACCAAAAAATGAATAGAAGAAAATGGTTGTAAAGCTTATAGAGGCTGTCCAACAAATCAAAATCGGGCGGGAAAGAAAGGCAGATAATACTCTAAATCAAAAAAGAAGGAATATTTTTGGTACCAAAACCAATTGTGAGACAGCTTCTATATAATCTATGTTTGAGGGAGTTGTGTTGTTGTTGTTATTTAATCCCCCCCGTTTGCGCAGGTCGACTAGAGGGAGTATTGGGGGCGGTTCTCCTAAAAAGAAAAATCGGAAAAACGCTAACAAGTGTGTGCAAAGCCAAAAAGAGTTTAAAAATGAGAATTGGCAGCTATCGGGAAGCCCGAAGGTTTTCCATATAACATTCCACTTTTCACTCTTTTAGCTAACACTTTGGTTTTTTAGAGCACTGCCAAAGCGTGAATAGGGATTCAGAGCCCTAAAATGGTGGATTCAGAGCTCATATAAATCCAAAAATATTGAGAGAATGATTACTTCATATCCCCTTCACACACATATTTTTTCGCCCTTTTTATCACTTGCCCGTTCTCGCCGCGCCCTTCTTCCATTTTGACTGTGAAAGGGGACCAATTTCATCTTTTCATTACGTATAGCCCCGAAGTATTCGGTTAGTTGGATAGCGAAGCGGATAATATGACATTTTACGCTAAGTGTTATTATGACTTCTCAAAAATGGAATGCAGACAAAAACCGAAAAACAGTTTATGCCAGTGATAAATGTATATCAGTAAACCACTTAGTTCCGCACTTGAGGATAGGGGTTAAGTACAGGCCTTGTACTTAAGTACGGGGTATGTGACTTCGGAGACTGGGATGAGTGTATATCCTAAGTCGGGATGGGTCGCGTGGTCTAAGGGATTTTGTGGGATAACCAAAATATATGACAGATGAGGGATATATATGTTTGACTTTTTAAGAAAAAAAGAACTACTAAAAGCAAGAGGTATAACTTGGTATATTGTTATTTCTCCAATTCCTAAAGAGGAAGAATTAGAGCATATAAGAAATCTAATATTAAGTCATTATTTATTTCAAAATGATTTTAAAGGTGCATATTTAGAATTGCACGACAAAATTTCTGATACTTCTAATTGGATAAAGATTAGAAGTCCAATATTTTCAAATCGGATGTTAAAAACATCAGAAATACATTCATATTATAATCATGTTTACGATGAACTTTATGAATATATAAAAGATTGTTTTAACAAGAACAATTTTAAATTATTAGGTTTTTCATTTGAAATAAATCATCAAATATTTCCAGAAGAACCTAAAGGAGTAATATGTGACCCCCAAAATCTAAATTTATCATCTAAAAAAATGGATGAAGAGTAAAAAACCCTCTCCTAACGTTCGGATGTTTTGAAATAGATTTAGATAGTAGAAAACAAGAGTCAAGCAGAGTCATTTTATCATATGAGATTTTTTTGGGGGGGAAGAAAATCATCAATAAGGGAGGTTCTCAGGAATGAAAAACCTTAAAACCACAGCTCCTTATAATAACCCTAATAGCCTGCAAGGCGGTTTTTTGGCAAAACCAAAAAATTCTGAAGAGTAGCATCTTAGAACTATGACTTTTTGAGTTCTCTTGCCTTCAACCAGACCATTACAATAACATATAGAATTACTAATCCAGAAAATATTGATATATAAGTACCTTCTTTAATCTGTGGCCAGAATGAAGAAAAAATCAATTGAGTAACTGATGCACCTATTGCATATCCTCCACCCCATTTTATAATTCTATAAGGGTCATCCAATATCTTTGAAAAACCATAGATACATGCTACACAATAACCTAAAGATGTGAACCAGCCAAAACCCAAGAGCGCATTCGCCATAGCACGTATAAGAATTGGTGAAATGAATATTAAAACAATTTTCTGAAGAGGATCTTTTTTTATAGATATAAACAGATCTTTTAACCATTTTTTAAATTCACGGATTATTAATTCATTCATAAACTTGATAATTGTCTGAAGTACATCTTATAATTTTTTGTGCCCGCTTCTTTTCGATGTGAACCGAATAATAATTGATAATAGAAACCCTCATGCACCTACGCCGATGCCTATCGGATTTCAATCCGAGGTAGTGACTTTTAGGTGTCGTTTAAATTTGAAGATGAGTTGTTAAGTGTAAGACGTGGAAAGATACCAGAAGATGCCGGATTGTTCCCGGTAAAATACGAAAAGGAGGATTGGGAGAATGGTGAATAGGAACTCAAAAAGAAGAAGAAGGGAAATAGTGGTGAGATTAAGAATAAACGCAAAAGATGGTGAGATTTAAAAAAAGTTTAGGTAGAATAGAAAACAACATAGAGGAGGGGAGAAAATTTGATTTTAGGTCTGTATTTGGTGCCTTTTTTATAAGTATGGGTTTTGGATTGATTGGTTTTGTCTTCGCGGGTTTTAATTTTAAAGGAAACATGAATGATCTGATCTGTGGGGTATGTTATGGTGTTTTGATGTTGGTTGCAGGGTCGGTTATTTTAGCCCTTAGTTACATTTTTTATCATCGTTATAAGGAATAACACTCATCTGTAACCGTTTCCGGCTCAAAATCATTGCTCACCTTCCCCTGATATATCCATACTTGCTTCTTCACCTCTTGATCCCGTGTTACTTCGTAAATATATTCATGCACTTTTATCTTCTTTACAATCTGAACCGTTTTTATCACCCACTACTATTGGTAAAAAGTTACCAATATATATGATTTTTAAAAATAAATTTGCTATAAAACGTTTCTGCTACTGTAGCCATCTTTTAAGGTCTTCGTTGAAAATAGAAAACGGTAATTTACGGTGTCATAGGAAACTACCCTAGATTTTAGAGATTATATGAGATGAAAATTTCAGAGAATAATTTAAGACTTCTTAACGTTTTCTCGTCTTTAGTTTCTTTTCCCTATTTTGGAGGAGTTCGATGTGTTTAAGAGTGGAATAAAGGCAAATAAGGTGAATTCATCCAATTTGGTTGTCCGACTATAGCCTATGTGGTGAACATCCCGAGCGATACCTGCCCCCGAGACAACGCTATCTGAGACTCTTCGGAACATATAACGGTATCCCCACCACTTCTAGAATGAGTACGTCTTACCCAATTCAGGTACGATCACCTCGATATCTTTACCTAGCTCTCTAACAAGGTCCACAAAAACTGCCGGTCTCTCCGTATGTACGGGAATTAATGTCCTGGGGCTAATTTTACTGATGAGTTCTTGCAGCTCAGGTCGGGACGCATGACCGGAAACATGCGCACGATCTATCCTTCTTTTGAGTTTGGAACATTCAGGATTGGAACACCCCACAGGAAGTGGCGTCTCACCCAAACGGTACCCAATGCCAAAGGCATCTAACCAATTAATGAATCGTTCCTCGTCCAGTTCCATCTCGTCACAGAAGGGTTCACACTGCGCCCTTATGTATCGAGATCCCGGTATTTTGCCATTCTCATCTGCTAAGTCGAACAACTGCCCTAAGTCGTAATAAGACCGCATCAATACGTACTTGCCTGGATTCGACTTGAGTTCTTCTGCCACTAAACCGTGGTCGTAATGACTGGAATCTGTGGTCCAGGTGTCCCGATCAACGGAATAACCGTATTCGTGCTTATGTTGTGAATAGTCAGCGGGAGAGTACAAGCAACTTCCCTTGCGCTTGAGAAATACCTTGACGTAATCGGGCAATGGTGTTAGCCCCAGTTTGTTCAAAACGTACGCGAGCCTCGCGTTTATCACGAATGTCCTACCACATGATTCCGCCGCGTTAATGATCGTATTATACCGCGTGGTATCCTTCCAGCTAAAGTCAACGAACACCAGTCCGTTTGTTCCCGCGATCTCTTCCGTAATCTTAGTGCGGACCATATCCTCAGTAAGCTGGGACTCTGAATCAATCCGGGTGCCCTCGCAGATCAATATATCTATACCCGTTCCTATCGCCTTTACGTAATCATCAATTGTAGTTCCTTTAATACCGTGGAACCTGAGGTCTCCTGTGCAGAGAATCCGAAAGGGCTTATTATTATTGACCTGGCACGCCAGGACGTAGCTAGAAGCCCCCGGGACGGAATGATCCACCTCGATCATGGTGACGCTAAAAGTACCTATGTCCGTCCCTTCACCGTCCTCTAAGACTCGGCAATCTCTAACCAGTATTTCCTTATGCTCGATCTTTGGGCTTCCCGGCATGGCACCTCGCTTAGTGGTCGTAATATTGGCGCCCTTTGACTTTATCGCTTCAGACTTGAAGTTTGTAACCTCGTCAATTGCCTCGACCAGAGTAAGGGTAGTCCGGGAGCAGTAAAGTGGAATGTCGGAATGGAGAACTCCTATGTCCCCTGAGTGATCCATGTGGGCATGGCTAAGTAATATCCCGTCAAGGTAATTCTGATCGTGCGTTTGGCGGTAGTTTTCATAAGTAACAAGCCCGGGAACCTTCAGCATCTCCGAATCGGCCGAGATTACCCGGTCGTATGTGTCATTTGAGATGCCTTCCACACCATTTGGACGGATCAAATCTTGCCGATAGATGCCTGGGATTACTGGCAGGACACCAATGGTAAGCTTGTCCTTTAACTCCGTGTTGGAACGTACACCAAGAAACTCCGCGAAGAACTCCGAGGAATAACCCATTCGGGTTCCGAAATCCAGCATTACACGGGTGCCCTGATGCTCCACCATAATCTTGTTGCCTCCGATTTCTCCTACCCCGCCATAAAACGTTATCTCAACCATTTTTTTACGCCTTTCATGCTTTATTTATTTGCTCTTTCGGTGTCATCTTGAGCAACCAAGCCTTTACAAATCACGATTCAAAGCAGCTCTAACCGCATTCTCCATTACCCCTATCGGCGGCTCTCTGTTTGTCCATATCTTAAACGAAGCAGCACCCTGATATACCAGCATCATCACACCATCTATTGTCGTTTTTACACCCGCCTTTTTCGCCTCTCGTAGTAACTTCGTCTCCACTGGATTATACACAATATCGAAGACCACGAGTTCGGGGTGCATCAAGTCTGCAGTTACCAAAGCAGCGTCTACATTTGGGTGCATACCCACGGAAGTAGTATTTATCAGTATATCCGAGTCCGCGATGTAGTCTTTAAGCTCAGCATCCAAGCTAATAGAATTCGCATTGCGAAGATTAGAAACCAACTGAGTAGCTCGTTCTTTCGTTCGGTTTGCTAATATTATTTCCGCACCTTCCGCATCGAGATAAAAGGAAATAGCTTTTGCTGCACCACCCGCGCCAAGAATTAATACCTTTTTGCCCTTTAATTTCCCGACTGTCTCTTCCAATACCCTAAGCGAGCCTAACCCGTCGGTATTATAGCCAACCGGCGTGCCACTGCGGAAATCAATGGTGTTTATTGCACCGATTTTCTTCGCCACTTTTTCTACATCTACGAAAGAGAGCGCTTCTTCTTTCAGCGGTATGGTAACGTTAAGACCCGCGATACCAAGGCTTTTCGCACCGTTTATCGCATCCCCTATTTTTGCCACCGGAACACGAAATGCGAGGTAAACCGCATCCAGCCCTATCTTCTCGAATGCCGCGTTGTGCATAACCGGTGAAAGGCTATGCTCTATCGGGTCGCCGATAATTCCAAATATTTCTTTCATATACTTCAATTATAAGCGGTCTTGAATATCTTTTCCCTACCGACCAATGGCATCAGCACGGCAATGCGGGCAGTGTGCTTAAGCATACTGACGGCTTTTGTCTGCATCTTCTCCTGTGGTGTCGGTGGTGTACGAATTTTTACTGCGGGATGAGTAGAATAATATTGTGCATATAAACGCCCATCTTACTTATCTTCGTCGCTATCTCCACGATGTGTTCATATCACCGTAGGAATGAGCACCGTGTTCACTCTTATCCGTATCTTACGCTTCTCCGCCTCTTCTAACGTCTTACCTATTATCATCTTAATGAGGGTAGAACCAGACGAAAAAGCACCTGCACATCCGCCATGGTTGGATCCACTGTCTTCTACGGCTCTTTAAATCCGCCTTCCAAAACGCATTTCTGCCCACACCACTGGCAAGGCACACCCATTCACCTGTAGAAAGTCCTTTATAGACTCGGCGATAAAAGCGCTAAATGACACATTGTCATACTCACAGATGAAAGGAGTATTAGCTGGAGCAATTGTGGTACTGCATCCATTTGGTAGGCATTTAGGCTTTAATCCTCCTATTCGCCTTGCATCCTAATAAGGACTATCGGGCAATCTTTGCGGGAGAAAACAAAGAGTGGTATTTTGGAGTAATAAATGGTGGAGAGTTATTTGTTTGTAAAATTGGAGAAGGGAATGTGTTAGGCCTTACACAACAAGTTTATTGGGATAACGATACAATCAGATGGTAAAAATGAAGAGCCAAAAAACGAGAAATCGAGAAATCGAAAGAGAGATTTTTAGGCTTGTAAATAAAGAGAGAAAAAAGCGTGGATTAAAAGAACTACAATCAGAACCATATTTAATCCAAGCAGCGAGAAGACATAGCCAAGATATGATAAAAAGACACTACTTTTCTCATGAAGGTAAAGGGGGGTTTAAAAATAAGGATTGAAAGAAGTTTATACAAATATAATCAAAAGCGAAATAAAAGACTTAGAGAGCATTATAAAAAGACTAAACCGTTCTTATATAAGATACTGAAATTTTTTGGCTATATTCCTAAAGCTAAACCTATATACAGTTCAGGGCATGTTGGAGAAAATATTGCCCAAATGCCACAGGCTGTTGAAGTTAAAGGTATAGGATATGTAAAATCGGAAAAAGATGTAGCAAAAGCATTAATGAAAACATGGATGAAAAGCCCAGGTCATAGAAGCAATATTTTGGATCCTGCATTTACGGAAATTGGGGTAGGAGTCGCCTGTTGGAAAAAACAGGGGTATAGAGAATATTATGCGACTCAAGATTTTCAAGGCTATAGATATATAACATTAGATCAGATATATAACATAGTGGTTAAAATGGATAAAGAAAAGAAAGAGCCGAATGTAGATAAAGAGGATTCAAAAAAAGAGTCTTGCCCAATTTCAGTTGATTGTTGGATGTCGTGTTTGAGTAACGAAATCAATAATTGGACTGTAATAGTCTACATGCTTAGCACTATGTTTGTAACAGTAATAATCGTACTTTTATCGTAACTACTCACCCCCGGTGTCAATCATATAGAACCGACTGAAGGAATAAATGGAGACCCTCGAAACGCATCGTGGATAGCATCGAGGACACGGCGCCCGTTCTTCCGCGCTGTGGAGATATACCCACGAATACTACAG
>JAPWVK010000133.1 GCA_029241965.1 Candidatus Methanophagales archaeon | reverse complement strand
TATTAACAATTATTCTGGCATTCAATTTGTTTAGCTAACCAGAAGATTACACATTTTTTCACACAACCTTTATTTTGCAGTATGTTTAATCAACGAAACCAAAGAATTACATGTTCATTAAACATATTTTGGTAAAGCTTTTTGCTTGCAAAAATATCTGTGTTAATCGCTTGAATTCGCAGACTAAGAATGAGGCGTTTACTTGACCCACCTCGTCGCAGAACTGTACGTGAAAGTTCCCCTTCATACCGCTTAAGCATTTCATAACCCTTTCTGTATCGGGCAGCAGTTTGGTTTAACCGCTTTTGTAATTCTGGTTTGCAGCCAGTTAACATGTTCATCAACTTTTCTCCAGTCGAAATTACTCCGCTGGAATTTGGGTTGAATGTCTGTAAGTCTCTCGCCTATTACAGGCGTAAATGAATTACTTACATTCACAGGTTTGCCTCCGAGCATACAATGAAACACCGCTCGACAAGTCAGCACCCTTTCGGGCTAGGGCAAATTTTGAGCACATATACACCTCATTACAAGATGCCATCCGCTTTTTATCGATTCCTCTACCCTCTATGCCATCGTTTGCCCTTACGAGGTCCCTACCCGGTGATTCCGGGAGCATATAGGGCTTACCAAGTTCCGCACCACAGATACTTA
Source organism: Candidatus Methanophagales archaeon (assembly GCA_029241965.1). Taxonomy (GTDB): domain Archaea; phylum Halobacteriota; class Syntropharchaeia; order Alkanophagales; family Methanospirareceae; genus QENJ01. Next base: position 1,969 of record JAPWVK010000133.1, on the reverse strand, counting down.
TGGACACCTTAGAAGCCATCTTTGAGCCGGGAATCGTATGTCCATCCACCATAACGTCATGGTAGCCATTATGGCCAGATTCCGTACCTTTTGGTCTAAGCGTATCAACCCAATTTCGCTTATCGTAACTTACGACTCTTACAATGGTTCGCATTACACTCTTCATAGCGTTCTTATCCTGGCAGTTGATCTGAGCTGGGTTCTCTGATTTTCCCACGTTGTCCTGCGAGCTTACCACGTAAGCGTCACCCCCGGCGTGTTCCGCAATAGGATTACCCCGAATGGAGGGGGTTAGCCGCACGGGCAATCTGCGATGCAGCTTCTTGTCGACAGACCACAAGATTACACAGATTTCCACGAGAAACCTTTTCTTAAAAAGGAAAGCGTTACCAACAACTTTTTTACCTTCGGTAAAAACCTTGACTAAAAACGTTATTTTTGCTTTCTTTTAGCACAGGTTTTCTTTTTGTAAAAAAGAAAAAGTGTTGTGCTAATCTCGTGGTTTTTAAAAAAGAAGTTTATCAATCAGGCAAAATTTCAGAAGGGGAAAGGGAAAAAGAGATAGGTAGTATCTCTATCGTGTGCCCATTATACCCTGTGGTCTCACCAAAAGGACTGCTATCATTATTACGAATCCTACCGCTAATTTGTATTCCGTCGGCAAGATCGCAGTGCTCAATTCCTGCGCCAAACCAATTACAATCCCTCCTGCCATTGCACCATAGGGGTTACCAATGCCACCGAGAATCGCGGCGGCGAACATGGGAAGCATCAAGAACCAGCCCATATTCGGATTTATATTGGTCAATAGCCCGTATAAGATACCACCCACGGCAGCGAGAGCCATCCCAATCGCCCAGGTATATCTTACGACAAGGTCAACATCAATACCCGAAATTTTTGCGAGGTCCATGTTGTCGGACAATGCTCGCATCGCCTTACCGATAGAAGTCTTCTTCAACAAATAATGGACAAAGAACATACAGATCAGTGCTATTATTATTATTACGGCAATTTGGTTTTGCGTGATGACCACACTTCCCACTTCTATCCCCCGCTTCACGGGCAGGGCGTATCGTTTGATGTCCGATCCCCACAGGAATACAATAAAGTTCCTGATAAACAGAGCCAGCCCGATAGAGATAATGATCAAAGCGACTCTACCTGCACCTTTTGTACGCATCGGCTTCCAGATAACACAATCGCAAAATACTGCTGCAAGTGCTGTAATAACTACAGAAGCGACACAAGCGAGCAAGAAATTAATTTCGAGCACCACGCTGAGCAAAAATGCAAGATAAGCACCGAGGGCTAAGAAGTCGCCATGCGCGAAATTTGCGAAGTTCAGGATGCCATAAACCATGGATAAGCCAATAGCAGCGAGCGCTATAATGCTTCCGAGCACGATTCCGTTTATCACCAGTTGCATCATTTTGTGATTGGTAACCACCGATATACATTACACAGAGTACACGAATTCATATAAAAGGGGCACTTAACTTGACAATATCAGATTAACCGCAGAGTTTACAGAGAGCGCAGAGGATATAGAGAGGAGATATGCCCTTTTATCGCCTTCACAACCTGAACCAGTTTTATTACCCATTGATATGTTGGTAAAAAGTTACCAACACATAACGTTTGAAAAAATCTGCACATGAAGCGTTCTCTGCGGTAAATGAAAGGTGACATTGTCAAGTTAAGTTAAAACTCATTTGATATTGATTTTGTCGGCTATCCTACGATCAAAGTGTCATTTTTTCACAAGTTGTTGTTGAGTTCATGTATCGCTATTCTCTGCGCTTATTTGGCTGATTATCCCGGTTGATATAGTATAGTCACGGGCACAAATAATTGGACAAAATCAAGTTAAAAGGTTGTTTATTCCAGAACGATTTAAGTGAAGTTCTGAGCGCTTTTACTGTATTATGAGCTATATTTGCGGTTTTCTTTTCGCGTGTTTGACGCC